>JASGCH010000078.1 GCA_030054245.1 Gammaproteobacteria bacterium
CAGAGAAGGATTCTTACGCCAAATTTAAAGAGTACCAAAAAAACTTATCAACGATAGAAGCAGAAGTAGCGCGCATTAAAGATAAAATAACAGCAATCGATGGGTCTATCAAAATTGAAAAAGAAATTTCACAAATTCAACAGAATGTTGAGCAATCAATTACCGAAATTAGAGAAGCTATAAATAAAAGGAATCACGCTGAAATCAATAGGATATTCAATTCCATAATTACCGAAATCTTAGGTACTCATGCACTCATCTCCATTTTACAAAATAAACAAGGTAATATTGAGTTTAGTGCTGACTATCAAAATCCGAGTGATTTAAATACCACTTCAGAAGCTCAAGGCACCACATATAAAAAATTGCTTTGTATGGCTTTCGATCTTTCTTTGTTAATTCATTATTCAAACCAATCCTTTTTTCGTTTTGTATATCACGATGGTATTTTGGAAGGGCTTGACAATCGAATAAAGATACGCCTCATCAATAAAGTCAAGGAAATTTGTAGGAATTATAATTTACAATACATTTTATCATTGATTGACTCTGATATTCCTACAAATGAATCAGGCGATAAGTATGAGTTTTCAAAAAGTGAAATTTGCTTGGAACTAAACGACAAAGATGATTCAGGAAAATTGTTTTTGCATAGCTTTTGATTTTGAATACAAAAGGCTACTGCACCCATTGCAAAGGCCTCACAAAGTGATGCGGTAGTCCCTCCGAATGACCATCTTCCGACAAAGACCAGACTGTTGCATCGACTACACCGCTCGACGAACTGCCAAAGTACAAGGCTTCTCGTGCGGGCGGCAAAGACTATGGACAACGGTCTTGGTTAGGCTAGGGAATGCTCTATGTCCCATAAAATATCATCCAAATGTTCTAACCCAACCGACATACGCACCATATCCGGGCTAACTCCAGCAGATATTTGTTGTTCGGAAGACAATTGCCGGTGTGTCGTACTAGCAGGGTGACTAATTAAGGTCTTGGCGTCGCCAATATTCACCAGATGGCTCATGAGACGAGCAGATTCTATAAATTGAATACCCTGTTGTAAACCACCTTTTATGCCAAAAGACAATAAACCTGAACATTGTCCATCCAAGAAATATTTATTAACTAGGTGGTGTTGTGGATGATCAGGCAATCCTGGATAATTCACCCAAGCAATTTTTGGATGCGATTTTAAATAATGTGCCACGGCTAAAGCATTGGCCGAATGCCTCTGCATACGCAAGGGTAAAGTTTCTACTCCTTGCAAAATTTGCCAAGCGCTCATCGGACTCAGCGCACTACCATATACCCGTAAGCCTTCAAGGCGACAGCGCATGGTAAAGCTAAAGTCACCGAAAGTCTCATAAAATTTCACACCGTGATAGCCCGGTGAGGGATGGGTCATACCTGGAAATTTACCGTTTCCCCAATCAAACTTCCCATGCTCCACAATGATGCCACCTAAGGTTGTGCCGTGCCCAGATAAATATTTGGTCGCAGAATGGACCACTATATCCGCGCCATAAGCACAAGGATTGCATAGATAGGGGCTCGGTACGGTATTGTCCACTATCAAGGGCAAACCATGGCTATGGGCAATTTCAGCTAGAGCCGCAATGTCTAATACAGAAAGACTCGGGTTACCTAGGGTTTCAGCATAAATGACTTTGGTTTTTGGTTGTATGGCTTCCCCAAAAGCCTGAGGATTTGACGCATCCACAAAGGTGGTGGTAATCCCAAACTTAGCTAAATTAACCGCTAACAAGGTGACAGATCCACCGTACAAAGCACCCGCCGCCACCACATGATCCCCAGCTTCTAAAATAGTTAATAACGCTATGGATTCAGCCGCCATGCCCGAAGCACACGCCATCGCCGCCCGTGCGTTCTCTAAGCTAGCCACCCTCTCTTCTAGTGCCGCCACAGTAGGGTTGGTTAACCGCGAATAAATATTCCCAAAAGTTTGCAAATTAAACAAAGACGCGGCGTGATTGCAATCGTCAAACACAAAACTGGTGGTTTGATAAATCGGCAAGGCCCGGGCACCGGTAGCTGAATCGGGTATCTGCCCAGCATGAATAGCCAGTGTTTCAGGTTTAAATTTTCTATCAGCCATAAAACTAGAATAAAAAACACTATTGCACCATCGGCTGGTGCCGCGGTTATCAAATTACTGCGTTATGCGGTACTCACCAGCAAATGATCATATTCGGACATAAAGTTGGGGGCGTGCGCGGAAGCCTTGTAATTATGACAGCTTACCAAGCGGCACCAGCCGTCGGTGCAATAGTCTTACAGTCTTTTAAACTGAGCCTAAGCGCATGACCGCCGATCTGTAAAATCAATCCATCGGTTAATCGTAGTACCAAGGTCTCAGGTAAAGGGGTTATCAGGTAAGGGTAAGGGTAAGGGACTATGGGGATTTTTAAATCGGATTAGAAAATTTTTTTGGCAGATAAAATGCCCGTATTGACCCCCATCCAATGTAAACCTCCAAAAATGCGTGCGTGTTCTATTTTAACACAACGATCAGCAACAGACCAGAGTCCAGCTTCTTTGGCGCGCTCAAAAGCTAGCAAATGATTCACGCCCAGTTGTTGCCAAAAACCTTTCGCCCTCATAGAAATGGCTTGTTCAACCAGTGGATAAACCTCTTCAGATCGACGAAAAACATCCACTAAGTCAACCGAATCAGGGATGTCAAGCAATTGGGCGTAACATTTTTCGCCTAAAATCGTTTCATCCGCACAACTGGGATTAACCGGAATAATGCGATATCCATGCTCTTGCATATATTTAGCCGCAAAATAACTCGGTCGATGCCACTTTGGTGATAACCCCACTACCGCTATGGTTCGGCAATTTTTAAGAATGTTGCTTAAATAGCTAAGGTCAAAATACATACCTCAATTTTAAAAAAGACCTCCTAGAATTAGGCTGAGATTGGCTCCCAACGAAATTCTATCTAGGTTACGGCTTAGTTCAAATCCCAAGAACCATTGCACCCTCGGTTTTACCATGGCAATACTAGCAAATTACGGCGTTATGCAATTCATAACTAGAAGACGGTGTCCCCCCCCGCCCCTACCGCCCCCTATCGATAGGGCAGTTCGCCGAGGCGGTGCAACCGTAGGCGCAAAGGTCTTCCTTATTCAAACTTCCTTCGTTACACTGGGTCCACATGCGTCATCACATCCATGACCGGCAACTCTCGCATAATCCTATCCCTCACCTGGAATGCAATGTCATGCCCAATTTGTACAGTGCAACTACCATCAATTTCCAGATGTACATCCACCAAAATTAAATCTCCCATTTTGCGTGTTCGTAAATCGTGGTAACCCTTCACTCCATCGGTATGTACTATAATTTGTTGTATTTTTTGAAGATCCTCTAGGGCTACCGACCTATCCATTAAATCATTGAGTGAAGTCCAAACAAACCGTCCACCCGCAAAGATAATCAGCAAACTTACCAGCAAAGCTGTGAGCGCATCTAAAATTGGAAACCCAATAAACACGCCCACTACGCCTATAGCAACCACTAAAGATGAGAGAGCATCTGAACGAGCATGCCAAGCCGTAGCTTGCAACAAGGAAGATTTAATTTTTTTCGCTACGGACAAAATGTAGCGAAATAACAGTTCCTTACCTACCAATGAAACGCAGGCTACATACAGCGCGATGGGTTGAATAGGTTGATAATTGAGGTGAACTAAGTTATCTATCGATTTCCACAAAATGCCCAGACCGACCAACAACAAACTAAACCCCAAAAACAACAAAGCCGCTGTATCGTAGCGTTTATGCCCGTAGTGATGATCGTCATCCGCTTCTTTATTGCTGTGCTGATTGACAAACAAAACAACACAATCCACCATCAAGTCAGAGAAAGAATGGATTCCATCAGCCAACAAAGCTTGGGAGCCAGACGACATACCTACCATAATTTGCACAACCGTCAACGCGAGGTTGATAGACACACCTACCGAGATACATTTTTTGACTTCTAACTGATTATTTTTAAAAGTTAGATTTTGGTTTACCACGCTTAGCACTCCCAAAAAAAAAGACCCTTACATCTTGGAGTTCACCGCCAACTGCACTCCCCAATCACTATAAGAGACCTTTGCACCGACGACTGGTGCCGCTGGCTGCACTGCCAAATTACTGCGTTATGTAGGTACTTAAGTTCGTTGCGCTTCCATTGCGCTTCCGCTCCCAGTCTCGCATAGACTCAAGATGCGAGACTGGGAGCACCCACCATGATCACCCCAGTAAATTTCGCTGGGGGCGACCGCTCTAGCCTTGTACTTTGACAGCTCACCGAGCGGCACCAGCCGATAACACAACCATTTTTTTGAGTAAATTCCGCTGATTGCGTGGTACTATCTACGGCCCAACTGCTGGTTGTGGCGGCGTAGCCTAAGTGCAAAGGTCTCGTAACTAGGGAGATATCTCGCCCTAAAGCAGATAGCCACTGTCATTTTTAAGGGTGACAACTTTTCACGCAACTAAAATCGCCAGCTATTTATTCTTGATTTCTTTTAAATGAAATCGATATTGCATAGCTTTTTCCACATAATGACTAGCCGCCCTAGCTATATTGGTTTGATCCTCGATAGTCAAAAGGCGTACACATTTGGCTGGATTACCCATAAGCAGGCAACCATCTGGAAACTCCTTTCCCTCAGGAACCAAGCTACCTGCGGCTACTAGGCTACCCTTTCCAATTTTGGCATGGTTTAAAATCACCGAACGCATTCCAATCAGTGTTCCTTCTCCCACCGTACAACTATGCAAAATAACGCCATGTCCAATGGTAGAATAATTGCCAATATGAATTGGCAACCCGGCGTCACTATGCAATATACATCCATCTTGAACATTGGAATGTGTTCCAACATATATGGCAGAGTTATCCCCTCTAATCACGGTGTTATACCAAACACTAGAGTAATTATCTAGGATAACTTCACCTATAATATGAGCACTGGCATCCACCCAAGATGTAGATGAAATAGTAGGAATCTTATCCTCTAACTGATAAATAGGCACGCTGTACTTCCTTTAGCGATTATTAAAAAATTTTCGTACACGCTGTAAATCTCGATTATACTCTCTTTCTTTAATACTTTGTCGCTTGTCATGAACATTTTTTCCTTTAGCTAAACCGAGATCACACTTTATTTTACCACATTTCCAATGTAAATTGAGCGGCACCAGCGTATAACCTTTTTGGGCAACTCGACCAATGAGTCGTCGAATCTCGTCTTTATGTAACAACAATTTGCGAATTCGTCCAATTTCTGGCACCAGATGCGTAGAAGCCGTTTGTAAGGGCGCAAAATGACTGCCGATAATGTATAATTCTCCAGAACGGATTAACACATAGCCATCGGTTAGCTGAACCTTTTTAGCTCGTGCGGCTTTAACCTCCCACCCTTGCAAAACCATACCCGCTTCATAAGTATTTTCGATAGTGTAATTATATCGTGCAACCTTATTGATTATAATAGTATTTACTTGTGGTTTTTCTTTTACCATACCCAGATTAAAAATTTTCCCCGGTCTGTCCCATTATTGTACTACACGCGGATCACCCCGAATCAAGGAATTTTGCTAAATTTAAAGCGAATCCAATGGGGTTGCCATGCTAACAACCGGCTGAACAACAACCTTGACTTATGATTGAATACCATAAAGTGGTAAATGTCCCTTACCACTCATCCCAAATGTACGCTCTGGTAACCGATATCGCTAGGTATCAAGATTTTCTAGCTTGGTGCAACCATAGCCTAGTTTTAGAAAATAGGCAAGGATGGGTTTTAGCCGAACTTGGCATTCATTATAACGGATTTTCTGTCCGATTTCAAACACACAATACCTATATAGCTAACCAGCAAGTCGAAATTAAGCTACATAAAAACAGTGGCATCCTTAAAGATTTAAAATCTACTTGGAGGTTTATTCAGAATCAGACGGGTTGCACCGTCAAATTTGAGATACACATAGTGGTGGGATTGGTTTTTAGCTTACCACTTAAAAAAATTTTAACTTACATTGCCAGTAGCCTAGTAGAAGATTTCTTACTCAGAGCCCAACACATATATGGTCAGAATTACCTTAGTACTCAGTCAAGGGCTACGCCAAGTACTGGAATTTAATATAGAATTACCCACACATAGTATCGTTAAAGATGCCTTACAGGTGTTGTCCTCATGGCACATCGACCTGCCTGAGGAGCTCACGAAAACCCATTTATTATACTGTTGGGGAAAACAATGTACTCCGGAACAAAAACTACAAGATGGTGATAGGATTGAACTTTTACGCCATTTGTTGCGTAGCCCTAGAGAATCTCGTGCGCGTAGATTCGCCACTCAGGGAATGAGAAAAGCTGGATTGTTTAAAAAATGAGACCATTGTGCAGTAAGCGTCGTAATGAAAGACGGTTGCACCATCGGCTGGTACCGTGGCTACACTGCCAATGGACAAGTTATGTATGTGCCTCAGTTCGTTGCGCTATCCATTGGGCTTCCGCTCCCAGTCTCGCATATACTCAATATGCGAGACTGGGAGCGCCCACCATGATCACCTTCGGAAATGAAGCTGGTTGTGCGCAACTCAAGCCTTGTACTTTGAAAGCTCACTGAGCGGCACCAGCCGCTCAGTGCAGTGGTCTTACAATAGGGAACTCCAATCTCTAAACGGGTCTAACCCAACCGGGTCAGTCGCCTCCGTCGCCGTGGCGGAGACGG
>JASGCH010000079.1 GCA_030054245.1 Gammaproteobacteria bacterium
GAGATAGTATTACCGCGCATATTATCAATTTGTTGGGCGATCGAGGAGTGCTGGTGTTGCCAACCATGCCCGATATCGCCCCTTTGCGTAGCGAAAGCGAAAGCTCGTTGGAGGACTATCGAAATAAAGCCATACAACTGCTGTGTATTTCTGGTTTGACTGGCTGTCCTCAAATTTCATTGCCGTGGAATATTAGAAACCACGCTCCTTTAGGGCTTTCTTTGCTGGGGCCTAGGCAATCTGATCTTAGTTTGCTTCAACTGGCCCAAAGAGCTGAAAATGGTGAACGCATCCTTCCTTTCTTTTCTAAGACGGTCGCACCAGCCGATGGTGCAACCGTCTTCAAATGATCATTTGCTGGTGGGCTCCCCCTATAGTCTCACATATTGAGTACTAAGCAATCTGCCACGGTTTAGTCCATACTCTAGTGTTTAGTGAGTCTTCATGACCAGATGACCAGAGTTTGTCCCTAGGCTTAATTTTTCTTTAAGTTCAAATTTTCTAAATACTTGATGCGCTCTTCTATGGGGGGATGAGAGGCAAACCAAGACATGGCTTGTTTACCTGTGATTCCCATGGTCTCTGGGACTCCTCCAGAGGGAAGTTGATTATTTTGCAGGTTATGTAATACAGACAAAGCACTAATCATAGGAGCGGTATCACGCAAGTATTCAGCAGATCCTTGGTCAGCTTTAAATTCTCTTTTTCGGCTAAACCAAGCCACTATCAAGGAAGCTAACACTCCTAAAGTAATTTCTAGTACGATAGAAGTTACATAATAGGCCCAGCCCACAGACTCGTCGGAGTCGTCCTTGCGTAAAGCTTTGTCTATCACGAAAGCCACTATGCGACTGATAAACACCACGAAAGTATTCAGCACGCCTTGTAATAGGGTCATCGTAACCATGTCACCATTGGCAATGTGAGCTATTTCGTGTGCTAAGACTGCTCGCACTTGGTTTCTATCCATGTGCAACAGCAAGCTATCAGAAACCGCAACCAGAGAAGAGTTGCGTGTAGCTCCTGTAGCAAAGGCATTGGGTGGACCAGAAAACAAGGCAACTTCTGGTACTTTAATATGGGCTACTTTACTTAATTGTTCAACCGTGCGTAACAGCCATACTTCTTGTTCAGTTTGTGGATGCACAATCACCACGGCACCCGTTGACCACTTAGCCATGAATTTACTCATGAGCAAGGATATAAAAGCCCCACCAAAGCCGATAACCGCAGAAAAGACAAATAGCATCCCTAAGTCTAGGTTGCGACCCGCGATAAACCTATCTACACCTAGAAGACGCACGGTAATGCCTAACAACAACATCACTGCCAAGTTGGTCAGTATAAATAAAACTACTCTTTTCATGATTTCAAAATAAAAACATACACAAAAACCGCTGTCGCTTACCAAACTTACAAGGATATTAAGACTCTTGAGAGCGAGGAGTAATGCTTAGATAAACTCGTTGGATTACTCATTCTTGGATACCTATCATTGTAAACTTCCAGCCAAAAAAGAATTCTAAATACCTATTTTACTTATGGGTTTAGAAGTACTAGATTTAGGAGGAAACTTGAAAGTAATTTGATTTTTGCTACTATCCCAAACCAGAAAAGACTTAAATTTTTTCTGGGTTCGGGGTGATATAAAACCATCTAATAAATCAGTTTTCCCAGATTGTAGTAATAATTGTGCTTGCTCTCTGGTAATAAGCTGTTGCAAGATGGTTTTATTGATTTTAAACCTACACTTAACAAAATCTTCACACCCGTAGTATTCTGGAAATTCAAAAACTTTAGACTGGCAACTTAAACATTTTCCCAACTCTGGACTACCAGGATCAATAGGTGCCGGGGGAGTTAGAGCTTGGGTTTTGTCCCCAAAATCAAAACTTATTTTCCATGCTTGGGTATTTTCGGTATCTTTGGATAATACCAAATCGGCTTTGAAAGCTCTCCCCATTCTTGAACGAAAATGTTCTAAGGGTCCTATTTTTTTTTTAGAGACCAGTTGGGTTACTTCATCTACCGATAAAATTCTAGAAGCAATCACTTTAGAAATAGTAAATCCACAGCCATTCTGGCTTTCGGAATGAGTCTCTTCAGGGTGGGTAAGTGTTCCGACGCAAATATAATTGTTATATCTTTCTTCGATTTGTCCTTCGCATTCAGGGCATTTGACCGATAATGTGGTGTAATTACCTGGAACCGAGGTTTTGTCGTATTTCTTTGCTTTTTCAACCAATTGTCGGGTCATTTGGGCAATTTCATTCATAAATTCTTTGCGATTTAGTTGCCCTGATTCAATTTGTGCTAACTTAAACTCCCATTCACCGGTTAATTCAGGTTGGATTAACTCGATGATTTCTAAGCCTTTTAATAGGGTTATCAATTGTGTAGCTTTGGTAGTGGATAGTAAATTTCGACCTTCGCGCATCAAATACTGTTCATGGATGAGACCTTCGATAACGGTGGCTCTGGTCGCTGGCGTCCCTAGCCCCTTCTTAGCCATAGCTTGGCGTAAATTTTCATCTTCTATTTGTTTACCTGCTCCTTCCATAGCACTTAGCAAGGTAGCTTCGTTGTAGTGGGCTGGTGGTTTGGTAACCAGTTTCATCAAATCACTAGCCGTCACTTGGGCCAGCTCACCGGGGGTGCCACTAATCCAAGCTTCTTCTTTGGCTGTTTCCAGTGACTTACCGTAAACAGCTAACCAGCCGGCTTGAAGCAAAGACTTGCCTTCGGTTTTAAAATGATGGGTTTGTGTTGTTGCCACAACTTGGCTGATGCGCGTAATGACTGAGTATTTTGCCGGAGGGAAAAAAATAGCTATAAATCTTTGTGTTACCAATTGATAAATTTTAAATTCGGCTTCAGAAAGGGTGCTTATTTTGGGCGTTTGTAAGGTGGGTATGATGGCAAAGTGGTCTTGTACTTTTTGGTTATCAAAAATATTTTTAGTGAATTTAATAAACTCCAATCGTACAGCTTCTTGGGCGTATTTAGCTAGATCCGTATAGGGGGACTGTTCAAGCTCCAAAAAAGTTTTTTTGACGGTAGGTAAATAATCTTCTGGTAAATACCTAGAATCAGTGCGCGGGTAAGTTAGAGCTTTGTGTTTTTCATACAAAGCTTGGGCTAAACTCAGGGTGGTTTTGGCTGAATAGCCAAAACGGTTATTGGCCTCCCTCTGTAAACTGGTGAGGTCGAACAAAGGGGGAGGGGATTGGGAAGTGGTTTTGGCTTCTTCAGTGATTTGTGCCGTCTGATCTTTGATATCCGCCAATATTTGTACAGCTAAGGCTTCTGTCCAAATTCGATCGGCTTTGGCGTGTTCCTGCTGACTTTTAAAATGGGGATCAAACCATTTACCTTGGTAAACTCCTTTTGCAATACGAAAATGTGCGATAACTTCCCATTAATCTTGACTTTTAAAATTTAATATTTGCTGGTCTCTTTCAACCACTATGTCTAAAGTAGGGGTTTGCACCCGACCCACTGTGGTTAAAAAAAACCCACCAGAGCGCGAGTTAAAGGCGGTAAACGCACGCGTGCCATTGATACCAACCAACCAATCAGCTTCAGCTCTACTTCTGGCGGCATCGGCTAAATTTAACAAGGCTTGATCTTTTTTTAAATGATTGAACCCTTCGCGAATAGCTTCGGTGGTCATCGACTGAAGCCAAAGTCTTTCTACAGGTTTGGCTGGGGTCTTATGTTCCCGACAATATTGTTCAATCAAGCGAAAGATCAATTCGCCTTCGCGCCCAGCGTCACACGCGTTCACATAACCCACTATATCAGCTCTTTTGGACAAGGTGGAAATAGTATGTAATCTACTTTTAGTTTTAGTAATCGGATTAATATCAAAATGGGGTGGTATAACGGGCAAATTTTCAAAAGACCATTTGCCGCGTTTGACTTCATAACGATCCGGCACACACAGTTCTAATAAGTGCCCGACTGCACTGGTAACCACCCAAGTTTGATTTTCAAAATAATCTTTATGGTTACTAAATTTATCAGAACTTGTTGATAAGACTTTTACAATTTCTTGAGCTACGGAGGGTTTTTCGGCGATTACTAATTTTTTACTCATGGTGGAAATTTTTAAATTTAATATATAAAAAATGTTTGTGTCGCGAGCTGTGCCAAGACCGTGTCAAGACTGTGGCACCATCGGCTGGTGCCGCGGTTGCACCTTGGCTCGCTATTCTCGCATAAACAGTCTTATATACCCAATATGCGAGACTAGGAGCGGAAGCGCAATGGATAGCGCAACGAACTGGGGCACATACATAACGCAAGACCGTTGTAGCATCGGCTGGTGAGCACCACCTCATGCAGTAATTTGACAAGCGCGGCATCAGCCGATGGTGCAATAGTCTTGTGTTGGTCGTTTGAGGCAATTATCCAAAACGCTTAGCTAATTCCTGATTGATTCTGTTAAAAACCAGCTTCCAATCTAAGGATTTATCTTGACGCCAAAGTCTTATGCAAGGATACCATAGACTATCTGTGCGATCAAGTAACCATCTCCAATCTGGAGAAAACGGCGTCATAACCCAAGTTTCACAACCCATGGCGGCGCTTAAATGTACTACTCCGGTGTCAATACTAATGACTAAGTCCATGAGTTTACAGAGTGCTGCTGTGTCCGAAAAGTCTTCAATATGTTCGGTGGTATCGACAATGGAAGATTGTTGAAAGGCCATTTTATCACTATCCCTAATAACTTTTTGTAAGCAAATATATTGGAAATTGGATACAAGAAAGTGATTTATCAAAAATTGTAGGGGTATGCTTCGGTACTTATCTAGTTTGAAGGTAGGACTACCACTCCAAACTATACCAATTCTGGGTTTAGTGGGTGCCCCTAATTTATTTTGCCAAAATGCCAGTTTATGCTTATTTACCGCTAAATAATTTTGTTTCCCTAGTGGAATGTTGGTGATATGCGTATTAAAAGCCAAGGGCAGAGACAAGAGGGGAGTGGCATAATCAAAACGGTTCTTACTTTCTTCTCGTAACCAAAGTGGGTCAAATTCTTCGCAAGACCAGACCCCAGGAATTTGGTTTAAAACCGAGATAAGACCCGGCTGGACATACAAAATCACTTTGGCGCCTAGTTCGGCGACCATCGTCGCGTAACGAGCAAATTGAATGGTATCTCCGTGTCCCTGCTCAGCATAAAGTAAGATCGTCTTGTTTTTTAAGGATTCTTTCCCTAACCATAGTGGGGCGTAAGGGCATTTAAGGTATTTATTGATATCCCAACGGTGCTCGTAGATGGGCCATCCTTCGGAAAATCGACCTGCCATTAAGAGAGCTACCGACTTATTCCAAATGGCTAGGGAGGATTGGGGATCAATTTCCAAGGCTCGTTGGTTAAATTTTAAGGAGTCACTCAATTCTCCCAATCGGTAGTATAAAAAAGCCATATTAATCAACCCATCTAGGTTATTTGGGTGAATTGATAAGGATTTTTTCTGACACTCAAGAGCTTGGTCGTATTGGTCGATCTCACTATAAGTTGAGGCTAAATTAGTCCAAGCATCCGCATAGTTTGGGTCTAGTTTGGTGGCGGTTTCATAATCGGCAATGGCTTCTGAGAATCTAGTTAATTCTCTTAAGGCATTGCCGCGGTTGTTATAAGCACCTACATAATCAGGTTTGCTGGCTATCGCCACATTGAAGAAACGGTATGCCTCCTCATTCCTTTTTAGCAAACATAGGGCATTGCCCATATTGTTGTTGGCATCGGGAGAGCTAGGATTAAGCTCTAAAGCTTTGGCGTAACTATCCACCGCGGCCTCTAATTGTCCGGATTCTTTAAGAGCAAAACCATAATTTCTCCAGCCAGAAAAAGATGTTGGGTCGGTTCTCACCGCTTCTTTTAAATATTTAATCGCTAGCAGATAATTTTTACTGCCACTGTAATACAAGCCAGCTTCCAAATAAGCTTGATGATGTTGTGAGTCATAGGCAATGGTTTTATCCAAATAGGCTAAGTACTGTGGATAGTTTTCTTCTTTCTTATAAATAAGTGCTTTTTGAAAAAGTAAATGAGGATTATCGGGTATGGTGGCTATCGATTGATCGATCCAATGATGAGCCTCTTTTAACTTACCTTCTTCCATTTCTAGTAGAGACCTCAATTGAGTCAAAGTGGTATGCCTCGGGTATTGGCTTAATAGGTTGGTATAAAGTTTTCTGGCTTCGTCATATTTTTGTTGTTGGTGTAAAGAATAAGCCTGCTTAATCTGTTCTTGTAACGCATACTGAGCATTGGGATTGGGTGGTGCTTGAGTTACACCACCCGCTAAGCGGGCGGAGTAAGACGAGGTTGGGGAGAGTGGTGTACTGGCAGGGGCAGATCCTTTAGAGGTGCTTGGGTTGAACGAGGGTGAGCGAAAGTTTTGCGTTTGATCTGGGCTAGTAAAAACTCCAGTCGTAGGGGTAACTGCCGAAAGACCAACCGTTGGTTTTGATAAACCGAGCATAGAATCTCCCGCATAATCAGTCTTCTGAATGACTGAATTTCCTAAAGTTACCGGTGGTTTAGGACTGGTTTGAGGCGAATTTAGGGGAGTAAGTAAAGATCCAATAAATAAGGATTGATCTGGAGAGGATTGACGGGATTGGGAGATGGGCGGGCTGGCATTGGGGTTTTTAATAGGAGGTAGTTCGTTTGGAGAAATAGGTTTTGAGGGAGGAGGATGCACCGGCGGGATTGGGGGCAGCATAGGTCGC
>JASGCH010000080.1 GCA_030054245.1 Gammaproteobacteria bacterium
GTTTTGGCCGCCACAAAATACAAATCAGCGTGCACTCCATTGGTGATAAATAATTTACACCCATTGATCAGCCAACTGTCACCCTCTCGAACCGCAGTGGTACGAATACCCGCGACATCTGAACCTGCACCGGGCTCGGTAATAGCCACGGCACTGATGGTTTTACCAGAGGTTATCCCTGGCATATATTTGGCTTTTTGTAAGGGTGTTCCCGCATGGTGTAAATGAGGGGACGCCATATCGGTATGCACCAAGACGGTAACCACAAACCCAGCAAAAGTCGATTGCGATAGGGCTTCAGTAAATACCAAATTGGTCAAAGCATCCGCGTCAGCTCCTCCATCTTCCGCAGAAAAAGCCATTCCCAACCAACCTTGGGCACCCATTTTGTGTAATATAGTCCGTGGCACCTGACCTTCTTCTTCCCAACGCAAACCATAGGGTTCAACCTCTTGTGCTAAAAAACGCGCGACTTGAGATCGCAATAATTCGTGTTCGTGGTTATCGTAAATTGTCTTCATGTGTATCCCCTGTACTGCCTGTTACATCCTAAAAATACCAAATTTGACGGGAGTTGCCCCACCATTTTGGCTAACTCCCAATGCTAATCCTAAAATTCTCCGAGTATCTTTGGGGTCAATAATGCCATCATCCCAAAGTCTAGCCGTAGAATAATAGGCTGAAGATTGGTGAGCAAATTGCTCTAATAAAGGCTTTTTAAAAGCCATTTCCTCATCGTTCGTCCATATTTTCCCTTTTGCCTCCAGACCTTGTCTGCGCACGGTGGCTAACACGCTAGTAGCTTGTTCCCCCCCCATCACGCCAATACGGGCATTGGGCCACATCCATAAAAATCGCGGAGAATAGGCCCTGCCACACATTCCATAATTACCAGCGCCAAAACTCCCCCCTATAATAACCGTCAACTTCGGGACATTGGCTGTCGCCACAGCCGTAACCATTTTAGCACCGTGCCGGGCAATGCCTTCGGTCTCATACTTGCGCCCCACCATAAACCCGGTAATATTCTGCAAAAACAACAAAGGAATTTGTCGTTGGCAACAAAGTTCTATAAAGTGTGCCCCTTTTTGTGCACTCTCTGAATACAGCACGCCATTATTGGCAATGACACCTACTGGCTGGCCATAAATACGCACAAAACCGCACACCAAAGTAATTCCAAATCGCTCTTTAAACTCATGTATTTCACTGTTGTCAACCAATCTAGCAATAACTTCCCGTACATCATACGGTTGGCGTGGGTCGGCAGGAACAATACCATAAAGCTCTTGGGAGGCGTACTTTGGCTCGCACGATTCAAGACTATGATTGGACACGGGTTTAGCTAAAGTCGCCACACACTGCCTAGCTAACTGCAACGCGTGCAAGTCGTCCATCGCCAAATGATCAGCCACCCCTGACAGACGCGTATGGATATCTCCTCCTCCTAAATCTTCAGCCGAAACCACCTCACCAATCGCGGCTTTAACCAACGGCGGTCCCGCCAAAAAAATAGTGCCCTGCTCGCGCACAATAATAGTTTCATCGCTCATCGCGGGTACATAAGCCCCTCCAGCGGTACAAGACCCCATAACCACGGCGATTTGGGCTATACCCTGCGCACTCATATTGGCTTGATTATAAAATATACGCCCAAAATGCTCTCTATCTGGGAATACTTCGTCTTGATTTGGCAAATTGGCTCCACCAGAGTCCACCAAGTAAATACAAGGTAAGCGATTTTGCAAGGCAACTTCCTGAGCTCTCAAATGTTTCTTAACCGTCATCGGATAATAAGTGCCACCTTTGACCGTGGCATCATTACACACAATCATACAATAGATCCCACTTACCCGACCAATTCCGGTTATGATTCCAGCGCTTGGGCATTCGTTGTCGTACATCTCCCAACCTGCCAGAGAAGCTAGTTCTAAAAATGGACTCCCTGCATCCAATAATTTCATCACCCGGTCCCTCGGGAGTAATTTGCCCCTAGCTGTGTGCTTGGCTCGCGCCGACTCACTACCGCCTTGCTGAACAGTCTCCACAGATACCCTAAGTTCATCCACCAATTTAAGCATAACTTCTTGATTATGCAAAAAATATGTGTCATTGGTGTCGATAGCAGTTTCAATAATGGGCATGGTTTTAGATGACTTGGTTTGATTTACTAACATTTTAATCGATAAATAAGACCAGACTGTTGCCCATCGGTTTTGCCACCGTAATACCAAACGACGAAGTTAGGTGATTCACCCCATACAAAGCTGTCAGTCAATTTCTCTGGTTGCGCGAACGCAAGCCTTGTCATTGGGGAGCTTGTGCAAAAGTTGGTCTTTCATTAACGGTATGGGTGTTTATAGTACAATGACTGTTGCACCATCGACTGGTGCCGCTCGGTGAGCTGTCATAACGCTTGCTGGTCTCGCACATTAAGACTATGGCACCATCGGCTGGTGCAACAGTCATTATCCTCGTATCACACTTATGTCTTCCGAAATAGAAATCATCAGGTCAAATAAGGCGGTTGCTGAGATTTGGTTAAACCGTCCGGAAATACGCAACGCTTTGAACCCCCCTTTGATCCGGGCTTTGCGAGAAGCATTTCAACAACTCACTCAAGAATCCGATTTACGCTTGGTCATTCTAAGTGGGCGGGGTAAGGTGTTTTGTGCCGGAGCAGATTTGCAGTGGATGCAAAAAGCCGCCGATTTTTCTTGGGATGAAAATTACGCCGGCGCTTGTGAAATGGCGGAAATGCTTTACGAAATGTACCGTTTTCCATTGCCCATCGTGGGCCGTATCCATGGGGATTGTTACGCTGGAGGTATGGGCCTAGCGGCCTTGTGTGATGTGCTGTTGGTAGCCGATCAGGTGCAATTTTGTTTGTCTGAGGCACGCATTGGTTTGTTGCCAGCAACGATCAGTCCTTATGTGGTTTCGGCTTTGGGATTACAAGCTTGCAGACGCTATATGGTAAGCGCAGAGCGATTTTCGGCCCAACGGGCTTTTGAATTAGGGTTTGCCCACGAAGTAATGCCTTTAGATCAATTAGATACCAAGCTTCTGGAAATACAAAAAACCATTTTGCAAAATGGTCCAAACGCCTTAAAATTGTGCAAACGCTTGGTACAGGACATAGCCAATCTGCCCTTGCATGAGCTTCAAGTACGGGAAGACACCGCTAAACGCATAGCCGACGCGCGAGCGAGTTCCGAAGGTCGCGAAGGGTTGGCGAGCTTCTTAGAAAAACGCTCCCCGAATTGGATCGCATAATGTTTCACAAAATACTCATTGCCAACCGAGGTGAAATTGCTTTGCGCATCAACCATACTGCCCAAAAATTGGGTATTCAAACCGTAGGTATCTATTCTGAGGTAGATAGCCAAGCCCGGCACATACGGGCTTGCAACGAAGCCTATAGCCTTGGGGGTAATGCACCTAGCGACAGTTATTTGAGTATAGAAAAAATTCTGGCCATAGCCAAACTATCTGGTGCTCAAGCCATTCACCCGGGATACGGCTTTCTCAGCGAAAACGCTGATTTTGCCAATGCTTGTACCAAAGAAAATGTCATATTCGTAGGTCCACCGGCCATAGCTCTGCAAGCTATGGGCTCAAAGTCCGAAGCCAAGTCGATTCTGCAACCAGCGGGTGTCCCCTTGCTACCTGGCTATCACGGCACGCAACAAGACCCTCGGTTTCTTTTGGAGCAAGCTCAAAAAATAGGTTTCCCACTCATGATCAAAGCCAGCGCCGGAGGAGGAGGGCGTGGTATGCGCATTGTCCGTTCAGCCGATACATTTTTGTCCTTGTTAGAATCTTGTCAGCGCGAAGCCTTAAACAGTTTTGCCAACCCAGAGGTATTGCTTGAAAAATATCTTGATTCACCTAGGCATATCGAAATCCAAATTTTAGCCGATGCTTATGGCAATGCGCTATCCTTGTTCGAGCGCGATTGCTCGGTTCAAAGAAGGCATCAAAAAGTCATTGAAGAATCCCCAGCTCCAGGAATGACCGCGGAAATGCGTAAAGCCATGGGAGATACCGCCGTGGGCATAGCCCGTTCGGTGGGTTATACAGGAGCAGGCACGGTAGAGTTTATAGTAGAAACCGACCCCACAGGTCACATGCACTACTATTTTATGGAAATGAATACGCGTTTGCAAGTTGAGCACCCGGTTACTGAAGCGATTACCGGACTAGACTTGGTAGAATGGCAACTAAGAATAGCCGATGGTGAAAAACTCACTCTTCAACCAGAGAATATCCACCCTCAAGGACACGCCATAGAAGTGCGTTTATGTGCCGAGAATCCGCAACAAGGCTTTTTACCAGCAATCGGTAAACTCCAAGTTTTTCATTATCCTACTACTTGGTCACCATTTACGCCATCTCCCATCCGTTTAGATTGTGGCTTTCAGCAAGGCGACACCATCACAGCGTATTACGACTCCTTGCTGGGAAAATTAATCGTACACGCCGACGATAGACCTACTGCCATTCGTAACTTGATACGAGCTCTCGAGCAAATTCATATCGTCGGACTACACAATAACCGGCAATTCTTACACCAATTATTGCAATCTAACAGTTTTCAGCTAGCCCATTTAGATACCCAATTAATCGAGCGCGAAGCTGGTTTTTTAGAACCAGAAATTCCTATCGAACTGACTATTTCCTCGGCGCTAGCCCATTTACTTTGCCAGCAACCAGAAACCAGCAAACCAGCTTGGGATTTAACCGATGGTTGGCAGGCTTTGGGCTTGGGTTACCGTGAAATACTATTAAAATTAGAAAATAAACCGCTTCTCCAAGTGCGATTCAAACGCCTGAACCATAAAGGCTACTCTATTCATTACCAATTCATAGCAACCTCGACGCAGTCCAGCCCCCCAGTCCTCCTCCATAGTCAGGATTTTGTCAGTGACTGGTATAGGCTATCTGAGAACGCTTGGAATATTCATTTGCCAAAGGAGCAAGTTAGAGTCGATCTATATGCTGAAAAAAACATCCTTTACTTTTTCTCGAGATTGGGCACTTGCCAAATGACCCTCCAAGACCCTCTGTCCTTACACCACAAGGCAGAGAATCAGGTCAGCTCCACGCAAACTAAAATCACGACACCCATGCCTGGAAAAATTTTGCGTATATTGGTGGGAGTTAAAGACAAGGTAGTCGTAAAACAAGCTCTAGCGGTACTCGAAGCCATGAAAATGGAACACACTTTGGTGGCACCCTTTTCTGGTACCGTCGAATCTATACGCTACCATGAAGGCTCACAAGTGGATGAAGGCGTTGAAATCATTCAATTAATTCCAGAATCTGAAGGGCCAACCTCCTAAAATGACCAGGCATAGCTAGGCAACCGACCGTTCAAAAGGTATTTTTATAAAAAGACTGTGGAGCGGTGTGCGGAACCCTTGTACCTTGGGTAGCTCGTCGAGCGGCACCAGCCGCTCGTGCAACAGTCTTTACCAAGGAATAACCCGGCCTTGACTATCGGTAAATTTACCCATGATAATCAGGATTAAGTCCACCAACCACCAGATACCAAGAACCACCCAAGGCAAAACCAACCACCATAAAAATAGATTCGCAATGCCTAAAATAAGCATGGCTATGGCTGAATTTATTTTACCTGCAAAAAAACGATGGGCACCAAAGTACCCAAGAAAAAAGCATAATAAAACCGCAGGAAGCGCGGTTTTATTAGCAAGCGAGCCTGTAATAACGCCTGACAGCGTGCTGGTGAAGGTGCTTGTATTACGCACCCCACACTTGGGGCATATCTCGGCTTGTGGATGAATTTCTTGACCGCACCCCCGACAAAAAGTTTTTGAATAATCATTCATTTTAAAGACTTTTAACAACCTAGGTAAAATTGCGGGATGTGTATTTTTTAACCAATTGAAGACCATTGCCGGTTGTACCGTCTCTTTGACAGCTCACCGAGCGCACCAGCCGATAGTGTAACAGTCTTTTATGAGTATGACTCGCCTCCACCACGGCGCTTGGTGTCTTTGTTATTAGGATTCGAATTTGGCTCCCAAAAAGATTTTATGGTATCTGCCACCGACGGACGCTTCAGTTTGCGAATGGCTTTTTGTTCGATTTGCCGTACCCTTTCTCGAGTGATATTAAAGCGTTTACTAATTTCGTCCAAAGTAAATTCATTGGGTACACCAATACCATAGCGCATTCTTAAAATTTTCTGCTCTCTGGGACTAAGTATCTCCAAGGCTTCTTCTATAGCATCTCTTAAGCCTGCAAGTATCGCTGAATCCATCGGCACCTCCCCTGAGGTATCCTCAATAAAATCCCCCAAATGGCTCCCCTCATCATCACCAACCGGCGTTTCCATAGAAATAGGTTCTCGGGCAATTTGCATAATTTTACGCACCTTCTCCTCTGCATCGCCTTTACCGTCAGCCAATTCTAAATGTTCAGCGATTTCCGCTACCGATGGTTCACAACCATGATCTTGCATATATTGCCGAGTAAATCGATTCAAGCGATGAATGGTGTCTATCATGTGCACTGGTATCCTAATGGTGCGAGCTTGGTCCGCTATAGATCGCGTTATAGCTTGCCTAATCCACCAGGTGGCGTAAGTAGAGAACTTATAACCCCTCCTATATTCAAATTTATCCACAGCTTTCATCAAACCCACATTACCCTCTTGAATTAAATCTGAAAAAAACAAACCTCTATTGGTATATTTTTTGGCTATGGACACCACCAGACGCA
>JASGCH010000081.1 GCA_030054245.1 Gammaproteobacteria bacterium
ATTGTTAATTGAGTTTCCCAAGTAAAGTTACATAAATGTGGCAAGTTGGTTTTCTAATTTGGTCACCTCTTCCTTTAGCCCGAGTGTTTAATCGGCGCAACACTGTACCCTTTTCTACATATATGGTGTCTATGCAAAGGGTGGCAACTTCCAGACCCCACTGATTTTCAGCATTGGCAACCGCAGATTCTATCACTTTGAGTATAAGACCAGCGGCCTTTTTATTGGTTAATTGGAGAATCGGTATGGCCTGCTCTACCATCTTACCTCTCACCAGATCTGCTACCAAGCGTCCTTTAAGTGGAGACAATCTAGCACCCTTTAAGGTGGCTCTAACTTGCTTGTTCTGTTCCATAGTTTTGTTTCATAGCTGTCATTATTATTTTTGAACTTTCTTATCAGCCGGGTGTCCTTTAAAAGTTCGGGTGTGCGCAAACTCTCCCAGTTTATGACCTATCATTTGCTCAGTAATAAAAACTGGGATGTGTTGTTTACCGTTGTGTACCGAGAAGGTAATCCCCAAAAACTCAGGGACTATGGTGGACCTTCTTGACCAAGTTTTAATGGGTCTTTTGTCTTTATTGGCTAAAGCTACTTCAACTTTAGTCATAAGATAACTATCGAAAAATGGACCTTTTTTCAGTGATCTACTCATATTTGCACTCCTATTATTAGGCTTTTCATAACATATATAAAATATAGATGATCTTATTTAACACGCCGTGAAACTATCATATTCTGGGTGCGTTTATTATTTCTGGTACGATACCCCTTCGTTAAATTGCCCCAAGGATCTACTGGGTGCCGACCTGTACCTGTTTTTCCTTCGCCCCCTCCGTGTGGATGGTCTATAGGATTCATGGTTACCCCGCGTACCGTAGGTCGAATACCCATCCAGCGTTTTACGCCCGCTTTACCAAATTGCCGTAAATTGTGCTCATCATTAGAGATTTCGCCTATGGTGGCACGACAGTCAATATGAATAAATCGCACTTCACTTGAACGCAAGCGTACCTGAGCATAAGTGCCTTCTCTCGCTAACAAGGTCGCAAATGTACCCGCTGAACGCACCAATTGAGCACCTTTTCCAGGAAACAATTCTATGCAATGAATTGTCGTTCCTACTGGAATGGATCGGATGGGTAAAGTGTTGCCTGGTTTGATAGGGGATTCGGCACCGCTGACAATTTGATCACCTACAGCAAGACCTTTAGGAGCAATAACATATCTTCTTTCACCATCAACATAGCATACCAATGCCAAATGTGCACTCCGGTTTGGATCATACTCCAATCTTTCGACTTTGGCGACAATATTGTCCTTGTCGCGTTTAAAATCTACTACCCTATAGTGTTGCTTATGCCCGCCTCCACGATGTCTAACGGTGATGTGACCGTTGTTGTTTCGACCAGAGTTTTTAGTTTTTTTCTCAATTAACTGGGCAAAGGGGCGGCCTTTGTATAAGGTTTCTCTACCTATGCGTACTACTCCCCTTGTACCGGGAGAAGTTGGCTTACTTCTGTGTATGGTCATAATAATTTAAATATTTGCTAAGTCGACGCTTTGTCCGTCTTGCAACTTGACATAGGCTTTTCTGACTCCAGATAGCTTGCCTTTCACACCACGAAAATATTTGCTTCGTCCTTTAATGTTAACAACTTGAACACTAGCCACCTTAACTTCGTATAGATACTCGACAGCGGCTTTGATCTCAAATTTACTGGCACTAGGAGCAACCACAAGGCATACTGAACCAGATTCACCTATGCGTGTAGTTTTTTCTGTTACCAAGTTAGATAAAATGGTTTTGGTTAATTGACCCAAGGTAAATTTGGGAGCAATGTACTTATTCTTTTTTAGAGTTTTCTCTTGTTTCATACATACATATCGTGTAAAACCTGGACTGAATCTCGCATGATAAAGATATGCGAATAAGACAATAATTTAACAGGATCAGCAGATCTCGGCGGAACTAACTTAGCTTTGGCTAAGTTACGGCAAGCTAAGAGCAAGTTTTCGTCTTTTAAATTACCTTCGGCTTTGAGGCTAACCAGCAACGCGGAAGGTTTATTCATAGCTTTTAACTTATTAGCCAATAGCTTAGTTTTGGGTTCGGCAATCTGAAGGTGATCCAACACGCTCAAACGATTTTCTCGTAACAATTGCGAAAAAATAACCGCCATTCCACTTTTATAGACTTTTTTGTTAACTTTATGGCTAAAGTTTTCATCCGGATTACTTGGAAAAGCCTTACCACCCCCTCGCCAAATAGGTGAAGAAGACATACCTGCACGCGCTCTTCCAGTACCTTTTTGTTTGTATGGCTTTTTGGTGGTATGACTTACCTGACCTCGGTCTTTTTGGGCTCTGCTACCCTTTCTTTGATTAGCTTGAACAGCTACCACCAATGTGTGTACCAAAGATGGGATGTACGGACGATTAAACAATTGTTCAGACACTTCCATAGTCTCAACTACTTCCCCTAATTCATTATATACATTGAGTTGCATAACTAGTATCTCATTGTTGAACAGTTACATTTGATTTCTTTACCGCTGACAAAATGCGCAAAAAGCCACCTACTGATCCTGGCAACGCACCCTTGATAAATAAAAGTTGTCTTTCATTATCTATGCGAATGATTTTCAAATTTTGTACCGATACTTTTTCAGCTCCTTTGTGACCAGCCATCTTCTTCCCAGGAAAAACTCGTCCCGGATCCTGAGCCATAGAAATAGATCCCGGTACATTATGAGAACGACTATTCCCATGTGAAGCTCGTTGCGAGCCAAAGTTATGCCTTTTGATGGTGCCTGTAAAACCTTTCCCTATGCTCGTACCTTGGACATCTACGAATTGCCCTACCTTAAATAGGTCTTGTGGAACTAGATAAGCTCCTGTTTTAGGTACATTTTCAGATTGAGATTGGGCCTCTAGTCTAAATTCCCTGGTAATTTCTCCTGCTAGAACAGCAGACTTAGCCAAGTGCCCTTTCATGGGTTTATTGACTTTGGAGGCTTTACGCTTACCATAGATAACCTGGACAGCGTTGTAGCCATCGGTGTCAGTCGTTTTAACTTGGGAAACACGGTTGTTAGATACATCAACTACGGTGACAGGCAAAGTTACACCGTCGTCAGTAAAAATACGCATCATGCCGATTTTTTTCCCAAGCAAACCTAATGTATATTTGCTTTGGTTCATTTTGAATTAAATTTAGTATTTATTTTTAAGCTCTAGTTACACATAAGTCAATTTACAACAATTGGTAATTTGGTATTTATGTAGAGCAGTGGTTGCTACGCAGTGGTAGGCAAAGTATCCATACTAGATAACTGAATATGTCGGGTATTATACACGAAAAAATGTGGGGTTACTCCCCTAATATTAAAATAATGAGACTATTGCATTATCGGCTGGTGTCTCGACTGCACCTCCACGAGCTAGTCTCGCATATACTCAATATGCGAGACTAGCAAACGCCTACCATGAGCATCTTCGGAAATAAAGCTGGTGAGTACCGCATAACGCAGTAATTTGACAACCGCGGCACCAGCCGATGGCGCAATAGTCTTTAGTCTTTAATTTGGGTTTAACGCTAAGCAACAAAACTCCATTATACCCTGAGTTTACCATGAGCTACACCCTACGCTGTTGAAAGGTTGCGTTATACGGATGACCTTGGGATGAACGACTAAAGACTAGTAAATTCGAGCAAAACCACAATCCTAGCCTAAGACCATAGTGTCAGTGGATTTACCACCGACTGCGCTGATAAATTCCTGTGTAATCCGATGTTTACCAGATCATGTAAACCTTCAAGGTGGTTGCACGCTACTAAAACTGGTAATTTGCTAGCTCGTCGAGCGGCGTAGTCGATAGTGCCATAGTCTTACAAAGGTTATGGAGGAAAAGCTACGATTTTATTGTTGATCAATCAATATCTATTTTATGAGCTGTGAATTGCAATATATTTCGGTGGTTTTGTTGACACCAGCTTATACTGAATTTCAATCTCCGTTACTTTATGGGTGTCACCTATTTATAGATATTGGTTCATTGGTTATAGTGCCGTTAGGTCGCCGGTCCGTGTTGGGGGTGGTTTGGGGGCACTTAAGCGAGGCACCAAAAGTAGATTTTGAAATTAAGCTGGTATTAGAAATTTTGAGTTCTGTCGGGAAAATGCCGCCTTATTGGTTAAATCTCATGCAATTTATTGCCAAATATTACCATAGAAATATTGGTGAAGTGACCATCAATAGCCTACCTGAAGTAATACGCAAATTAGAGAGGACAGTTTGGGAAAAATGGATACAAGAGACTACCCAACTTGAAGAGGTGGCGTTACCTAAAAATATTCAACTAACTTCTGAGCAAAATCAGGCACTTGAAATCCTAAATAATAAAATTGATGGTTGCTATTTGTTGTATGGTAGCACCGGATCAGGCAAAACCGAAGTATATTTGGCGCGCATCAAAGAAGTGTTGACTGCTGATCCAAAGGCTCAGGCTTTGTTTTTGGTACCAGAAATTAATTTAGTTCCTCAAATTGAGTCGCGTGCCAGAGAAGCATTGGTTGGTTTGCGTATTGCTGTAGTACATAGTGGATTATTAAGTAAACAACGATTTAAGAATTGGTGGCAGGCTCATACAGGCAATGCTCGTTTGATCATAGGTACTCGATCGGCTCTGTTATGTTCTATTCCACGATTACAAATTATTGTGGTAGATGAAGAGCATGATACCAGTTATCGAGAGCAGCAAGGAGGGGTCAAGTTTTCAGCACGCGACATAGCCGTGTATTTAGCTAGGCAGTTGGGTATCCAAGTGATTCTTGGTTCTGCTACTCCATCATTAGAAAGTTGGTATAAAAGTCAAAATCATAAGGATAGATTAGGAACATCCTACCAACTACTTAGTATGCCTGCAAGAATAGGTAATAGACCCTTACCCGATATTAAATTGGTTGATTTACAAAAATCCAAACAAAAGTCGTGTCTATCCAATGAATTAGTGAGCCTTATTCACCAAAAAGTCACTCTACAAGAACAGGTGTTGCTGATACTGAATAGACGAGGTTACGCGCCCGTATTGTATTGTTCTTATTGTGGTTGGAAAAGTATTTGTTCTTCTTGCAGTGTTTACCGAGTATTTCATAAAGTTGACTATTCTTTGCGTTGCCATCATTGTGGTTCAAGTAGCAAAGCTCCCAAACATTGTCCTGAATGTGGTAATTTTGAAATCCATCCAGTGGGTTTAGGCACTGAGCAGTTAGAAGAAGTGGTTCAGAATGAATTGCTACAATTGGAGTTAGACGGTGGTAATCCTTGTCGGTTAATGAGAGTAGATTCCGATACCATGCTGTCGTCAAAAAAAATAATTGCTATGCTTCAAGATATCCACAATCATCGAGTTGATGTGATTGTTTCTACTCAAGTATTAGCGAAAGGACACGATTTTGATAATATTTCTTTGGTGGCGGTATTGGATGCAGATAAATTGTTATATAGCAATGACTTTCGCTCGCGTGAAAGGCTATTTTCCTTACTTTTACAGGCCGCTGGTCGGGCTGGTAGGGGAGGAAGCGTGGGATATAATTCACCAAGTACCATGCTTATACAGACAAGCTATCCACAGCACGCTTTCTTTCAATACCTAAAAAACCGTGATTTTCCAGGGTTTGCACATTCTCAATTGGAAGAAAGGAAACAACTTGGACTTCCTCCATTTGGCTATCATGCTTTGCTAAGAGCTGACGCTAAGAGCATTGCGGATGCTTTAGATTTTTTATCTCAAGCTAGGGAAATAGGTCGTAAATTAATGCCGACCAGTGGTAAAAATTGTCATATTTTTCCGCCCATTCCTATGTATATTCAAAAAATTGCCAATGTTGAGCGAGCACAACTTTTGATCGAGAGCCCTTATCGAAGAATCTTGCAAGATTTTTTGGATGTTTGGCAAAAACAACTCCTCGTGTTAAATCGCAAAAAAATTTTGCGTTGGTATATTGATGTTGATCCTTTGATTATTTAAAAAAGGCTATTGCGTGTCGCCAAGTCTGGGACCCTTGCACAACTTTCGAGAGCTACCCAATCAAGGCTGGAGTAAGTTTAATCAGCTTCATTCCCGAAGTCGTTCATCCGAGGTGATGCCACATAACACCGTAATTTGGCAGTGTAGTCGGCGACAGAATGGATGGTGCAAAGGTCTTTGTATAGAGTAAAATAATAGACAAACTTTGAACTTTTTCAATTTTTTTTCTGGGGTCCGGTAAGTTGTTTATAAGGTTTTATAACTAAGGTAGTCGTTGTACCTTGGTTCGCAGGGGCGTACAATGCCCAATGAAAGACTATTGCGCCATCGGCTGGTGTAGCGACTGCACTCCCCAATGACTGCGTTATATTCCTCTGCTCGCTGGTCTTGCATATACTCAATGTACCAGACCAAAGACTGTTGCGCCATCGGCTGGTGTCGCTCGTCTGAGGTTGTGCAACCGTCTTGTTACAACGATCTTCTAAGTTAAGTTAAACTTTATTTTTTCATTAATCATCCCATTTATAACATGAGTGTTCGCTATAAGATACATCGATTTTATAAAGGTGAATCCCCACCTGAAATGTTTCCAATGGATTTGGGGGCTGACTCCATATCACCTTTGCTTACCGACCATCATAGTGTTTGGAGCGTA
>JASGCH010000082.1 GCA_030054245.1 Gammaproteobacteria bacterium
GTACTGACGACCCTTTATGTCATCATCGCCAGTGGTGCCAAGCCCATGGGTCTAGTTTTTGCCTTGGTCAGTTTACTCATAGGGGCATCCATTGGCACTTGGCTAGCAGGTAAAATCCAGATAACTAAAATGCCTGAATTGGTAGCTATTATGCATAGCTTAATCGGTCTAGCCGCAGTGTTTATTGCCTTAGCCGCCGTCTTAGAACCCAATGCGTTTGGCATTTCTCAGCACATGTCTGAGTCACCTACACTCCCTTATGGCAACCGCTTGGAATTGTTTTTAGGGGCGGTGGTGGGGGCTATTACTTTTAGTGGTTCAGTGATTGCTTTTGGAAAATTATCCGGAACTTATAAGTTTAAATTATTTCAAGGTACGCCCGTCGTCTATGCCCACCAACATCTGCTCAATTTATTGATGGGGTTGACCATTCTAGGGCTAGGAATAGGGTTTATTTATACAGAAAATCTAAGTCTATTTATAGGGTTAGTGAGCTTGGCTTTGGTCTTAGGAGTATGTATGATTATTCCGATTGGGGGAGCCGATATGCCGGTCATTGTCTCTATGTTAAACAGTTATTCGGGCTGGGCGGCGGCGGGTATTGGATTTTCTTTAAACAACAGTATGCTCATCATCGCTGGCTCCTTGGTAGGTAGTTCAGGTGCTATATTGAGTTACATTATGTGTAAAGCCATGAATCGCTCTTTTTTGAATGTCTTGCTGGGGGGGTTTGGCAATCATTCTGGCGACGCCAGTGGGCAACAGTCAGTGGCGCGCGCGTATAAATCTGCGGGTCCCGATGATGTGGCTTTTATTTTATCCAATGCCCAAAAAGTGGTTATTATTCCAGGTTATGGTTTGGCGGTATCCAGAGCTCAGCACGCTCTCAAAGAACTGGTGGACGAACTTATTTCTATGGATATAGTCGTCAAATACGCCATTCACCCCGTAGCTGGTCGTATGCCCGGACACATGAATGTGTTATTAGCTGAAGCCGAGGTGCCTTATACCTTGGTTTATGAAATGGAAGACATCAATGGTGAGTTTAGCGATGTCGATGTCGTGGTTGTTTTAGGTGCCAACGATGTAGTCAATCCTTTGGCTTTGCAAAAAGGCAGTCCCATTTATGGTATGCCTATTTTAGAAGCCTATAAAGCACGCACCATCATTGTCAATAAAAGATCGATGAATCCTGGCTATGCTGGTTTGGACAATGATTTGTTTTATATGGATAAGACCAGTATGTTATTTGGCGATGCCAAGTCAGTTTTAGAGAAAATTTTAAAAGCCTTACGCCATTGAACCTTCACCCACACATTTATCCTAAATTCGCCACTGAAATCCTATTCAACCCCCACTTATGTAGTCGTATGGCACTCGATTTCTTAACCAAACCTGCCCAATGCTCGTTATGTCCATCAAAAAACCGGCAGGCATTAAGCGTTCAGTTAACCAACTGGATTGGGTTGTCGTTTGAGATGGACTTCTTAAAAACTGTTGCACAACCGGTTTCACCACGGGTAAGGGTAGCAACCACTACTTTCGGTTTTAACCGGACAGACACTGTGGCACAACCCAGCAATCTTTGATAGGTAAAAAATGGCTTTAGGTCTTTTATCGGCACTTCCAGAAGAACAAGAATATTTATTAAAAAAATTACCCGGACGCACGGTTCGTGTGGGGGGTAGAGACTACTGGCTTGGAAGCATCAATTTTCAAGATGTCATCTTGGTACTGAGCGGCATAGGTAAGGTAGCCGCCGCCACGACCACAGTAACGCTCATCGAGCATTTTCATGCCACTTGGATTTTAATGATGGGAGTCGCGGGTGGTTTAGCAAGCTATTTAAATCGAGGCGATCTGGTGCTGGGCACCGAATTGGTACAACACGATCTAAACGCCAGCCCGTTTTTTCCGCGTTATTATATCCCCCATTTAGGTCTTAGCCATTTAACCACGCACCAAGAAATGCAGCACCATTTGGCAAGCTCTATACAACAAACCCTCCAACAAGCTACCCCTATCGAATTAAGCCCAAGCCTTCATAACCGTATTAAGCTTTACCAAGGGCTCATGCTCACCGGTGACCAGTTTTTACAAACCCATTTTGAGAGAGATTTACTGCTAAAATCTTTTCCCAAGGCTTTGACTATAGACATGGAAAGTGCCGCCGTAGCCCAAGTTTGTGCCGATCACGAGGTACCGTTCCTAGTTTTGCGTAGTATTTCCGATATAGTCGGACAGCCAGAATCCTCCATGGACTACAGCGAGTATTTGATGCAACACGCCGGTCCCCTACTCGCTTGGTTGATTTACCAGTTTCTTTCTGAACGCAAACATTAAAAGCTTTTAATGTTTAACGAAATCAGAAACCAACGCGAAAGCATTCTACCTCTTAGTTTCTAGGAGGCAGAAAACCCTAAATGGGTTCGCCCAACATCTCCCCGTAGAATGGGGGGCTTCTAAAGCGAATACTTTGAAATCTTCTTATTCTAGGCCCTTCTAATCAGAAGGCTCTAAATACCTAGAGGTATTGTGTCCGTACCTCTGGTCCACAAAAAAGAACTGAAAACCAGCATTCTCTGACTTTGCCGTATACCATGCGTCTGTTAGGCTAGAAGGCAGGTTAGGCGCAATACCATCCAACAAAGGATTCCAAAGAACATTATCGTACTTACCGTCGCTTCTGGTAAAAGTCAAATTATACTCGATTCCCGTTCCTATCCTAGGAGACCCATCAGGTAGAGCAGGAGGTGGGTACATTCCAGTAAACTGCTTATTTTCGATAACCTTTTGATAAAAAGCTTTTTGTAGTTTTGCCAACCAAACATCTTTTATACTAGGATGCATGGCTATACTCCCGTAAGGAGGATAAAACAGAACAAGTTTTATAAACCTATGCAGGCCAGCGTCTTTGAGTATGGATTCAAGTTTATTCCGAACTTCTTCTTCGAATGAAGAAAAATCTGCAGAAGAAGTTCCCACAAAAATTGCCGCGCCAGATTTCAAACACTGATTGACACTACTAGAACCTATTGCTGATACGCCATAAGTGTAGAAGCCCGTACCAGTTCGGCAATCCTCACCAGTCGAGGCGTCTGATGGTTGATTCGGTGCCACCAACATACTGGCGAGGTCTGGTCTGTCCGGTGGCACCACATGCACAGTACTACGATAATTTAATGCGGCAATTAGAACATCCATAGTTTGCTCAGATGCCCTATCGAGAATCGCATCAAAGCGAAGATCCACCAAAACCTTAAAGCTCGATCCTAATAAAGCCAAGCTCAATGCCATCACAATCAACAATTCAACCAATGTGTAAGCTGACTGAATCCTAATCGATGATGGGGGTACTTTAGTTGTCATGTTAATCCTTTATGGTTTCATCAGGTTTCAAGCATATAATGGTATAGAATACGCTGATCTACTTGCTCAATGTGCGTACAACCACAAAAAGCCATCGTCAAATCCAACTCTTTGTGTAGTATTTCCAAAACCTTTTGGACACCGGCATAACCCATAGCACCCAAGCCGTATAAAAATGCCCGGCCTATGTAAGTTCCCCTAGCTCCCAGGGCCAAACACTTTAAGACATCTTGGCCAGTGCGTATGCCTCCATCGATATGCACTTCAATTTGCGAACCTACGGCTTGCACAATATCAGCCAAACAAGCAATGCTACTAGGCGCTCCATCGAGTTGGCGACCGCCATGGTTGGAAACGACCAAGGCTTGGGCCCCCGACCTAGCCGCCATTTTGGCATCCTCCACATCTAAAATGCCTTTTAAAATTAAATCTCCACCCCATTCTTGTAAAATCCAATCGATATCCCGCCAATGGAGAGTCGGGTCAAATTGTTGAGCTGTCCACTCAGCCAGAGAAGCCATATCTTCAACACCTTTCACATGACCTATGATATTACCAAAATAACGCCTCTGGGTTTGCAACATTTTCCAGCACCAACGCGGTTTGCTCAACAAGTTGATGAGATTAGGCAATGATAGCCGAGGGGGGGCACTTAAGCCATTTTTTAGATCTTTATGCCTTTGCCCCAAAATCTGTAAATCCAGCGTCAACACCAAGGCTGAACAATGTACCGCTTTGGCTCTTTGGATCAATTCACGGGTAAACCCTCGATCGCGCATGACATACAATTGAAACCAAAAAGGCTTTTGCGTAGCTTTTGCCACATCTTCCAGCGAGCAAATGCTCATGGTAGAAAGCGTAAACGGAACGCCAAAATCGCGAGCCGCCAAAGCCGCCAAAATTTCACCATCCGCGTACTGCATACCCGTCATGCCAGTCGGAGCTAATGCCACAGGCATGGTAACACTTTGCCCTAACATAGTGCTCGCGGTTGAACGATGTTCCAGATTGCAAGCCACCCTCTGGCGTAATAACAGCGTTTGAAAATCAGTACTATTTGCCCGATAAGTTTGTTCTGACCAAGAGCCACTGTCGGCATAGTCGTAAAACATTTTTGGCACGCGTTTTTGTGCTAGAATACGCAAATCTTCAACCTGAGTAATCGACGAAATTTTTGCTTGCATTTGATACTTACCTATAAAACCTACGGCGATGATGTACACTTAACAACAATAGACCTGCTCGTTGCATCCACACCCAAAACAGCCCTTTGAGAAGAGGTACAAATAGAGACCCCACTATCATCCTTAACATCATCCGTGATAACCAAACTCTGTAAATTAGACAATCTTAAACTTCCCAATACAGATAAACTTCCTTGAAGGCTAGGGTCCCGAGTATCTCCCCTTTGTATGTAGCGTGCATTACCATCTATGGTTAAGGCGCAAACCGTACCAATAGGAGGAGCCCCTCCAACCGTAAAGGCAGTCTGTACAAAAGTAGCCCCCGCCAAGCGTATTCCTGAGATGGCTTGGCTGGTCGAAACCACGCCCTGTCCACCCACTCTAGAGGCTAACCAACCGGCTCTAAGCTCGTCTTGGACCCCGCGCAAATTAAATGCCCCCCATCTCGTAGGAGTGCTAGCCGCATCGCCCGTACACACCGCACCATACACGATACAATTGTCAGTGGCACTTGCTCCACAATTAGTACCTAACGGACCTCCATCATGACCAATCAATAAGAACACGGGCTGACCATTGGGGGCAATATTTGGAAAAGCAAAGGGCAAAAAATTACCATTTATTAAGTCTGCAATGCTGGGATTAGCCTTAATCGTTCCACTCACATCGGTTATCCCAGCATTTTCGGCGTTCAAGCCAACTCTCATTCCAGTTAAGCCAGCAAGTGTCCTCCGATGGGTCGCAATATAGTTGGCCAAACCGGTTGACGCTATACCGCGCAAATAAGTCGCGGTATTGTTGGTAATCAGCTCGTCCAAATCCCGTCCGGTTTTGGCGATGGTATTGATCGCCAAAATGCCAGAAATGGTGATGGCCAGAATGAGTTCTACTAATAAGTTCATGGTGTGTGCCCAGAGCCTCTTTACGCGTTGCCCTCATTAACCCTCAGTGAAAAAGGGCTACGCGTAAAAAATGCTTTACCTTCTATAATTAGCTACTACGGTGTTCACATCGCCGGCACCACACAAAACGGCTATGGCGTTGTAATCTATAACAGTGACATTTCTACTCAGAACTGGTACAACAGCACCTTCACCATTTTGTACCGTCACAAAAAATGCATTCGCCGCCAGCTGAGTGACTATGTCCGGACAAGCCGCTGAATGTACTCCATTTAAGGTTAGGCTAAATGCTGTTCCGTCAGCAGTACCGGCGGCTGTGCCACTCCGCGTAGCTATAGATGACGCTATGAGCACCGTTGGTGCAGGTATGCCACTGGCATTGAGCCTATGGTTTACAACTGTGCCAGCAAGCGGAAGAATAGTGCTACCCGCTACCGCCGTTCGCAAAGCGTTATCCAAATTCCCCTCAGCCGCACCAACATCCGAAAATGGTGTCGCCAGCCCAGACACCGCCCCTGAAGCGACGATTTTCTGAATCGCCACATTCAGCTCTGCCGCCGTGGACTCTACCCTACCGCTGATTAATATCGGCTGGACAGCTCTAAAACCCAAAGCCGACAATACGGCAACAATAATCAACACAATCAACAGCTCAGCCAAGGTAAAAGCTCGCCTGACGCGCACTGACAGCCTTGGAAAAGGTTTACTTAAAAATTTTGCTTGCATAGTTGGTTCCTCTAAAAAAAAATCACTTAATGGTCGCTTGGTTGTATTGTGCCCATACCGAGCATACCGAGCGCATTTCAAACTTGGAAAAGGTTTACTTAAAAATTTTGCTTGCATAGTGGGTTCCTTTAAAAAAATCACTTAACGGTCGCTTGGTTGTATTGGGCCAATACCGAGCGCATTTCAAAGCTGGTGGCCTGCATACCTAACATAATGGCCAAGCCGACCAGAATCGACGGCAAAACCATCAGCCAACGCAAACTCGCCAGTTGAAATTGTAACCGTGGAATTTGAATTTCTTCAATATATTCGCTGGTAATTTGAAAAGCTTCGGTAAACCCTCGACCTTCTTCTATATCGCGTAAGCGCCAATACACTTCTTGTGGAAATAAACCCGTGTTAAAAATCGAAGTATTCGTCGCTCCCGTAGTCAATACATTGTCTAAAATTTGCCCCAAACGCCAACGCATCCACGGCGACTTAAAACTAAAC
>JASGCH010000083.1 GCA_030054245.1 Gammaproteobacteria bacterium
CTCTTGATGTGACCTTGTGAAAACTGATCCGCGGATCGCAGGTCAATAAGCCACACCTTTTCTTTATTCATAAGTTGAACTAAGGCATACGGTGCAAGATGGTGGTTACCCTCACCGTTTATAAAATGGGTCCAAAACAACCAACTTCCTGACCCAACTGCTACTAAGAATAAAATCCAATTATTAACTATAAATTCCATACTCCCTTTTATCAATGAACATCCTAATCGCTGAAGGACTACTCCTTACACCCCCTTATATGCACCACAAAAATCGCCAACCTAGGCAGATTAACGAGAAACGACTGTTGCACAACGGTCTTGAGAAATACTAAAACCATAACTTTGGCCTCTTGTAAGCTAAAGTGCATAAGACCATAGTTGCACCTAGATTAGACTGCCCTTATTATAAATGACAAGACTATTGCACCATCGGCTGGAGCAACAGTCCTTTTCATGCTAAGGATGCCAAGAACCTCACCATGCCTCACCAAAAATGACTTACTTTTTATGGAACAAAGTACACCGATCCTTGGTTACAGAATAGACATTAATCCCATAGCCACCAGGATACACATTTTCAACACATCCTTCACTGATAAATCCTAATTTTTTGCAAATTTGAATCATCCTTGCATTTTCTGAATGCACATACGCCAAAACTTTCTTGACCCCAAGCACATCAAATGGATAACTCATAAATGTGTCAAAATGACGGAAAAAAACTTTAGGAGAACCAAGAGCAATATGAATGGCCACTGAAGCCTCTGTGTAATTGAAATAAATTGCCCCAAAAATGTATTCACCCTCTGGGCATTGTGAAGATGCTAGGGCTAACGCCGAATAGGCACCGTAAGTGTATCTTGAATGCGCCACTCTTTGATGTACCCAATTACAAATATCCAATTTAGGCTCGCTTACTATATAATAATTTCCGCCACTTAAAAAATCCTCATTAAATGGCATTCCTTCGACTGAAGCTAGGCTGGTCGCATTGTTAACTTGTTCCATGATTTTTTTTAAAATTGAATACCCTTACATTCTATAACATATAACTTCATTTTGCAAGCCAATTTTGCCTGATGAAAGAATAATTGAGCTCGTAAAAATCTCAGGCTGTTGTCTGTTGCATCCACCTACACCACCGAATAAAGGTCTCTGAATCCTTCATGAGCACATAAGCAGATTCATCTGGCGAAAACAGCCTAGTTTAAGTTATAATGCTCTAGCGAGTTGCCCAGCATGTGAAATTAGAAACCTGGTCAGATAGGGAACTAAGCAGCCATAACTAAGGAAGCAGTGCTTCAGGTAACTCGCAAGAATTTAGACTGTTGCACCATCGGCTATGCCGCTCGGTGAGCTGTCATACACTCGGAAGGGCATAGCACAGTCATTTGACAGCTTAACCGTGGTGAGTGAATCAACCATATAACCACCATGAGGCCTTATGATTCTTAAGCTGTTTGCGTAAGGTCTGATAATTAGGTAAGGTCGATTCCACCAGTTGCCAAAATTGAGCTTGGTGGTTCATATACCGCAAGTGTGCAAGTTCATGAACTACCACATAGTCAATGACCTCCAAATGGCATTGCAAAAGAGCTAGATTCAAACCAATAGTGCCATTTTGATGAGCACTCCCCCACCTAGTTTTAGCACGAGATATCCTCATATTGTGCCAATTCACCTGCATTTTTTCAGCAAAATAATCGAGTCTGGACTTAAAAATATCTCTGGCCTGTCCTTCCAGCCAGTCAACGATTAAAGCTAGTACGGCTTTGGTATCAAAATCTTCACCAATGTACACCTCTAAAACGCATCCTCGTATCAAGTCACGGTTTAACAGTACTTTGCGTGCCTCCTTAGCAGGTTCTACTTTTATCAGTTGCACTGAAAGTGGCTTACCTAAATAAGTGATACTACCTTGACCATCGATGAAGGTATCATAACTCGTAGACACTTCACTCAGCTGTAATTGCTTAGTAATCCATGTTCTTTTACAGTTCAGCGATTGTAAGATAAATGAATCTGGCACGCATAGCGGAGCTCTCACGACAATTTCTTGATGAATCACTTGTATAACTAGAGTCCTACGATTTGTACGCACCAGACGACAATGGATCACTTGAGTACCTAAATTGAAAGTGGTATTCTGAGTAATGGATTTCACTTTTTGTTTTTTTCTACCAATTCTGGAAAATAAATCAATCATTTGTGCGTGCGATATTAAATCTATTGAATCGCATGATCTTTCTGATCAAATTTGAAACACCACCTGCGGAATGGTCGATTAGGCATGGATCGCGTGCAACCGTGGTTTGGCATCGGATATGAGCCGGACAATAACGCGGTTTTTAATGGCACGACGACCTTTCGTTGATAGAGTTGGTACTATTTCCTAGTTTCATCGTCCGCCTAAAAAAACCACTCAAACTAATCTAAAATTCTGCATTTAAAACTATTACAAGACCGTTACTAAGGCTGTTGCACCATCGGCTATGCCGCTCGGTGAGCTGTCATAATTACAAGGCTAGAGCGGTCGCCCCCAGCGGAATTTACTGGGGTGATCATTCGCTGGTGGGCGCTCCCCGTCTCGCATATTGAGTATATGCGAGACGGGGAGCGGAAGTCCAATGGATAGCGCAACAAACTGAGGCACCTACATAACGCAGTAATTTGACAACCGCGGCACCAGCCGATGGCGCAACAGTCTTCCAGAAGCGACAGTCCCGTTATAACCACGCAAGCTATCGTATATTACAATTTCAACATCGTGAAATCTAATTTTATTACCATTTCTAGTAGATCCCTTAGCGGTATGCAAGCTATTCCTGTGAGCGTAGAAGTCTGTATTCAATATGCGAGCCCCGGAATACGCATTGTCGGATTGCCTGACGCTGAGGTCAAGGAAGCACGAGAGCGAGTACGCGCAGCCATTACCAACAGCGGCTGGAAATTTCCGAATGATAAACGCATTATTGTCAATTTAGCTCCGGCAGATTTACCCAAAGATTCAGGTCGATTTGACCTTCCAATCGCTCTAGCCATATTAGCCGCCACCGACCAAATCCCAGAGCCCCAATGGCATGATTATGAGTTTGCGGGAGAACTCTCTCTCAATGGCGATGTAAGAGCCATTCGCGGGGCTTTAGCTATGTGTATCGCCTCTTATCGTCAAAATCCACATAAAATATGGATATTACCCCATGAAAGTGCATTGGAAGCCGCACTCTTACCAGACGCCACCATTTACAGTGCAAACCATTTAAACGATGTAGTGCAGCATTTCTTAAAGCCTGAAACACATCCCTTGACTAAAGCGCTAGCACCTAAATTTAATACCAAGCTCAACCACTCACTCTGCTTAAATGATGTTAAAGGTCAAGATGATGCCAAATTGGCCCTCGAAATCGCCTCTTCTGGAGGGCATAACCTATTGCTACAAGGTCCTCCGGGAACTGGTAAATCCATGTTAGCTCATAGACTAGCCTCTATCTTACCTCCGCCAACTTTAGAACAGTCCTTAGAAATTGTCGCTATCTACAGCATAGCAGGTAAATCGCTTGAAGCCATTTGGCAACAAAGACCAACACGGCACCCTCACCATTCAGCCTCAGTCGCCGCTCTCATTGGGGGTGGAACACCCCCACATCCCGGTGAAATATCTTTATCCCACCATGGAGTATTGTTTTTAGATGAAATATTGGAATTTCCCCGTATTGCCCTAGAAGCTCTCAGAGAGCCGATTGAAACGGGTTATATAGCCTTGTCAAGGGCGAATTTTCAAACCGAATTTCCAGCCAAATTTCAGTTAATTGCCACTATGAACCCTTGTCCATGTGGATATGCTGGGTGTATTCAGCCGGAATGTAAATGTAGCTCTGAGCAAATCGCTCGTTATAGAGCTAAACTCAGTGGTCCTCTAAAGGATCGTATGGATTTATTGGTACATACTCCCATGTTACCCTCAGAAATTTTACTCAGCCCAGAGAGCAATACCTCTGAAAAAAGTGAAACTGTTCGTGCAAGATGCACGGAAGTGCGTCAGCGTTGTATCCAAAGGCAAGGCAAATCAAACGCAGAATTAACTGAACGAGAGCTAGCCAATAACTTAGATATTACGGGAGAGGCTATGCAAATTGTGCATAAAGCCACCAAAAAATGGGCATGGACAAACCGATCTATTCATCGTACCCTGCGTGTAGCAAGAACGATTGCCGACATAGCCCATAGTCATTCTATAACTGAGGCACACATTCAGCAAGCCATCCATTTTCGAGTTTCCGAAATATGAGAGACTTTTGCTCCATTGGCTGGCCCAACAGTCTTATGGTGGGCACTCCCAGTCTCGCATATTGAGTATATGCGAGACTGGGAGTAAAAGCGCAATGGATAGCGCAACGAACTTAAGCACATACATAACCCAGTAATTTGACAACCGCGGCACCAGCCGATGGGTGCAATAGTCTTCTGTATGTTGGCCAGTCTTAATTCGACAATATCAAGCCACCCCACGCGGTAAAACTCAGCAATGCCACCAAAGTTGAATACATGACTATCCTAGAAACTTGCTCACTATCCGCATTAAACTGTTGTGCCAGCATCACAACATTGGCGGCACTTGGAAGCGCCGCGGCTAAAATTAAAGGTATAAGATTTTCTGAAGGTAAGTCAACCCCAAAGTGGATCAAACTCAGTCCTATGGCCAAGATCAAACAGGGATGTAAAAAAAGTTTGCAAAATAACGCCAAAATGACATCGATACCTTGTATTCTCCACTTCAAGGTCTTGATTGGTTTACTAGGTGCTAAAATCAAGCCTATAACAAATAAAGCACAAGGCGTGGCCGCTCCCCCAAGAAGACCGACGACCAAGGTGATGGGCTGTGGTAAGGCCAGATTAAAATAAGAAACCGCTAAGCCTAAAGCAAATCCCCATATCATGGGATTTTTATACAGCCCCTTAAATACATCAAAGATACTTCCGTCATCACGCAAAGCTAGGTACAAACAAATCGAAGAAGTGATAAATGTATCGATTAAAATGGACAACATCACCGGTCCTAAGGCTTTTGGTCCTAGTAAAGAGCTAATCAGCACCAACCCTATAAATCCGGTGTTCGGAAAACAACTAACCAAGGACAAAAAAGAAGTTTGCTTTAACGGAATGTTTGATAATAAGCCTAGGCTGTAGGTACAACCGAGTAGCATTAAGGAGCTGGTCAAGTAGGTGATGAAGATAGGCCACGAAAATATATCTTGAAGATCCCACTGTGAACTAAAGCCAAACAACATAAAGGGCAAGGCATAATATAAGATATACTTGTTAAAATCTGGTATTATTGTTTTACTGATGTGATACCTTAGCCCAGCCAAAAATCCAATAAATACAATGGCAAAAAATGGGAGGGCTGTAAAAAAAACCTTTTGCATAGAATGGGTTTTTATAAAGCTATGCCGCCTAAGCCAATCGATCAGGGATAAATTCGAGCAAATCCTTTATGGCTACCTTATATGGATTATCCGAAAAATGTTCTAACCCCTTAAATCCTCGATCGATCTCACGCAACACCATATTCTTGGCAGAATTGATAGCTCCTGTTTCCTCGATAATGTCTTGAATTTTTTGCATATCTATATCTTTACCATCGGTGATGACACGACGCAAATAAGCTCTTTGCTCTTGGTTTGCCGAACGCAAAGCTAGAATAATAGGTAAAGTGGTTCTACCTTCGTACAAATCGTGACCAACTACTTTGCCGGTGTCTTGACTATTTCCACAATAATCCAAAATATCATCTGTCATTTGAAAAGCCATCCCCACAGCTGTTCCTATGGTTTTGCATACCTCAAGAAGCTCTTGGGATGCCTCTACCATCATAGCGGGGACCACCGCACCCGCTTGAAATAGAGGAGCAGTTTTTAGACCTATGATTTGCCAATAAGCTTCTGTGTCAATATCCGGATTGTGGCTCATCATCAATTGCAAGACTTCCCCTTCGGCCATGGCGTTTGTGGTATCTGCCATATAGCGCATAGCCGCCATATGGTTGCATGCAACCATAAGTTGAAAAGCCCGGGAGTATAAAAAATCTCCAGACAATACACTAAAGGCATTACCATAAACTTGGTTGGTACTAGGCGCCCCCCTTCTTAATGAAGCATTATCGACCACATCATCATGCATAAGTGTCGCTGTATGAATCAACTCTATAGACAACGCCATACTAATATTTTCTTTTTCTTGATAACCTAACATACCCGCCATAAGGAAAAAAAGAGCCGGCCTGAGTTTTTTTCCGCCTTTGCTAGCGGCAAATTGAACTATCTCGTATAGGAAAGGAATTTTACTATTCAATTCAGTGCTTAACAAATTTTGCATGGCACCTAACTCTTGATCTACGATTGCAAAAATCTTATTGAGTTGACTCATAGTTTAAACTTTGACCATTAATAGTTACTCCTTGATGAGATAATTGGTGAATTAGGGTAGTTGATTGAAAGCCCAAACGATGTATAAAATCCTGCCAACCACCAAATGGTTGTATAAATTTTTCTTGTAAAATTTTTTTGGTCAATCTGGGACCTAGCCCCTTGAGGCTGTCTAGCTCGGCTTCGGTGGCATCATTTATTTCGATCGAT
>JASGCH010000084.1 GCA_030054245.1 Gammaproteobacteria bacterium
GGTGTGGGTGGAGGTGGCACCAACGCAGTAAAATACATGATAGATAACGGTACTGGAGGGGTCAATTTTGTATGTATGAATACCGATTCACAAACCTTGGAAGACTTTAACCCCGATAAAATCATCCGCTTGGGAAAAACCGGCTTAGGTGCAGGAAGTAACCCCGAAGAAGGCAGAGCCTTGGCTGAAGAAGCCAAAGAAGAGATCCAAAGACATTTACACGATACTAAATTGTTATTTATTACCGCCGGTATGGGGGGGGGAACCGGCACTGGAGCCGCTCCTGTGCTAGCTAGAATTGCTCGTGAAATGAACATTCTGACAGTAGCTGTAGTAACAAAACCCTTTTCTTATGAAGGACAGTTGCGTTCAAAGGTGGCTGAAGATGGTCTAAAAGAACTAGAGGCCAATGTCGATTCATTAATTGTCGTCCTCAACGATAAACTCCTCGATGAAGGTGAAGACATAGGGATGGAAGAAGCCTTTGAAATAGCCAACGATGTATTACGCAATTCGGTAGGTGGAATCGCCGAAATCATCAATGTCAAGGGAAAAATGAATGTGGACTTTAATGATGTCTGTTCAGCTCTGCGCCCCCAAGGAAAGGCTATTATGGGGACTGGGTTCGCCAGCGGACCCGATCGATCCGTACAAGCTACCTTAAATGCCATCAGTTGTCCTATGGTTGAAGGTGTCAATTTAGCCAACGCAGAAGCTGTATTGGTGTTGATTTCGTCAACGAAAGAGACTTTAAAACTCAATGAAACGAAAAAAATTGCTGAACTAATTAGTAAAATCCACAAACCACACGCCTTGGTAAAATACGGAACCTTTTACAATGAATCTCTGGGCGAAGCTATGCGCGTAACGGTAGTGGCGACGGGTTTAAAGCCAGCAGAACCTCAAACTCAGGTGGCTCCCAAATTTCAAGTTTTAAAGCCGGGATCAGAGCCAGCACCCCAGCGTGGATTTGCCAAACCAGAAAGCGAGGTATCGTCTAAGATGCACACGGAACACCATCCTAACCAGCCAGCTCCTCAGGACTCCCATTTTACAGTGCTTCGATCGTACGATGAGCAGAAAAAAGCGCGCGAGAACCTGCTAAAGTCTGGTGTGAAAGACATCGATGTCCCAGCGTTTTTACGCAAGCTAGCCAGCTGATTTCATGGTGATCGATCGACCTTGGAGCCACGAGAGTCGCCCGCCCCCAGCGGGATCAATCTATAGATCGAAGCACGCATCCCTAGCGCCATTCGGTTGTATAGGTCGTGGTAACCAAGAATGTTGCGATTTTCTGACGCCTTTATTATATAATAAAGGTCGTTGCAAAACCTCGGTGAACCGTCCATGACATATACCCATTTGTTTGACTCTTGGGCTAATTTCATCGACTTTTTTTGACTTATTCCACTTTTATTATGAATGCTTTTCCCCACTTAAAATCAACCTTTCAAGACTACTTTGTTGCCAATATCTCGCTAGCAGAATGGGGAGAAAAAGAAATTCAAATTGCCCAGACAGAAATGCCCGGCCTCATGGCTCTACGAGAAGAATTTGGCACTCGCCAACCTTTGGCTGGTGCTCGCATCGCTGGCTCTTTACATGCCACTATTCAAACTGCCGTGCTGGTTCAAACACTAGAGTTCTTAGGGGCTAAAGTGCGCTGGGCATCTTGCAACATTTATTCCACACAAGATCATGCGGCCGCGGCTTTGGCGGCCAATGACACGCCCATTTTTGCCTATAAAGGTGAATCTTTGGCTGATTATTGGGAATTTACACATAAAATTTTTGAATTTGGTCCACCACATAGCGAGGAAGAAAGCGCCAATATGATTTTAGACGATGGTGGTGACGCCACTCTTTTGTTACACTTAGGTAAAAAAGCTGAATCTGACCCTAGTGTCTTAGAAAACCCAAAAAGCAATGAAGAACACTATCTTTTTGCCGCGATAAAACAAAAATTGTCAGAAGATCCATCGTGGTACAGTCGTAAAGCGCGTGGCTTCATTGGAGTTACTGAAGAAACCACCACAGGGGTTTTACGCTTAAAAGAAATGGCTAAAAACCGTTCCTTGTTATTTCGAGCTATTAATGTCAATGATTCTGTTACCAAAAGTAAATTTGATAATTTATACGGTTGCCGAGAATCACTGGTTGACGCTATCAAAAGGGCCACCGATGTCATGATAGCCGGCAAAATAGCAGTGGTAGCTGGCTACGGCGATGTGGGTAAAGGTTGTGCACAAGCACTCAGTGCTCTACGAGCTAGAGTATTTGTTACTGAAATTGATCCTATCAATGCTTTGCAAGCCACCATGGAAGGTTATAAAGTCGTCACCATGGAGGAAATGGCTGGAGTGGCAGATATTTTTGTAACCGCCACTGGCAACAAACATGTCATTACTCATACCCACCTTTTACAGATGAAAAACGAAGCCATAGTCTGTAATATAGGTCATTTTGATAATGAAATAGATATTGCTTCAATAGAAACTTATAAATGGACTGAGATTAAACCACAAGTCGATCATGTCGAATTTCCTAATGGTCGGAAAATCATCGTACTAGCCAAAGGCAGGTTGGTGAATTTAGGTTGTGGCACCGGGCATCCTAGTTTTGTCATGTCCACCAGTTTTACCAACCAGGTCATTGCCCAAATGGAGTTGTTTAACCACCAAGAAATGTATAGACCTGGTGAAGTCTATGTTTTAAGTAAAAAATTAGATGAAAAGGTAGCTCGTCTGCATTTGTTAAAAGTGGGAGCTAACCTGACGACTCTGACGCCAGAACAAGCTCAATACCTAGGAGTGTCTCCAGAAGGTCCTTATAAGCCTGAAACCTATAGGTATTAAGCCAAGTGGTGTGCCACCACCTCTCCATTAAACATCACTTTAAAAAGACTGTTGCGCGAGCGGCGTAGCCGATGTGGTGCAACAGTCTTAAACAGTCTTAGTAACGCAGTAATTTGGTAGTGCAGTAGTGGCGTAGCCGTCGGTGCAACAGTCTTACTTTGACAATATAACCGCGGCAAAGCCGTAGGTGCAACGCTCTTTTATCTGTATTAGCCAACGATGACTAACCCATCTGAAGAAAATTTAAAGACTAGACGAAAGTTTAAACCAGGGGAACGCAAAGAAGATATTTTGCGTTGTTTGGTTGATATGTTGGGTACTCCAAAATTTACGCGTGTAACTACCGCTAGCTTAGCCGAAAATCTAGCTTTTAGCGAAGCCGCTTTGTATCGACATTTTGAGAATAAAGAGCAGATATTTATATTACTTATTCAGAAGATAGAAGAAGCCATCTTTCCTCAGATCATGCAAATCAAAGAAAGCGACAATCTAGATATCGAAAAAGTCGTCCTATTGGTGCGCTTTATCTTAAAATTTGCCGATCAAAGTCCGGGTTTATGCCGAGTACTCATTGGCGATGCCTTGGTATTAGAATCTCCCAAGGTCATCAAACAGATGTCCTTTTTATTTGACAAAATTGAATCCATACTGCAAGAAATGTTGCGTGCACATTACAACCACCAGCATAACCCAACGCCCAGTCTGGCGGCACAGTCGATGGCTAATTTTCTAATCGGCTACCTGATTGGTGATATTCAAAGATTTGTCAGATCCGGCTTTGTACGCAAACCAGCTCACCATTTGGATCAAATAGTTGATCTGTTGTTGAACAGCTAATTGAGCTTGCGCCACAGTCTTTCATAACAAATTAATTGGACAAATTAGTCGGCGGTGAAAACCGATGGTGCACAGATCTTGTTTATCTTATTCACGGATCATCTCTCAGTTGGCTTATTCGTATAGTGATACAACCGTAGGCAAATCCGCCTAATTTAGCTTAGGCTTTTGAGGAGTACAGATGGATATTTGGAATATCGATAAGCTTTTGTTGTTCATTGCCTTCGTCACTCCGGGCTTTATAAGCCTTAAAACTTACGAGCTACTGTTTCCCACTGCCCCAAAAGAAACGAACAAGTTGCTGATTGAAGCAGTTACCTACAGCTCCATAAACTACGCCCTGCTTCTCTGGCCAATTTACGAGGTTGAAACGTGCAAAATACGAGAGTCCAATCCGACAGTCTACATTTTATTTTATGTTTTTGTGTTGCTCTTCGCACCCATTGTTTGGGCTTGCTTAGCGAAGTGCCTCAGAACAACACAATTTCTTCAAAATTTTATGCCACACCCAACGGCTAAACCTTGGGATTACATCTTCGGTCAACGCACCGCATGGTGGGTCATTGTCACACTGAAAGAAGGCAAACAAGTTGCAGGTAAATATGCCTCCGCCTCATTTGCATCAAGCTCTCCAGCACTAGCGCAACTATATCTTGAAGAAGCATGGGAGTTAAATGCGGCTGGTGGCTTTGAAAGGGCTCGTACCGACACTGCTGGAATCCTCATACTTTCATCTGAAATACTAGCGGTGGAGTTTTTTAACCTAACCACAGGAGTAACCATGACGGAAAAGAAACCACAACAACCATTAAAAGAAGTACCAATACAAGAAGGCTATCAACCTAAAAAACAACCTGACACAGGCCAAGCAAAACCTATAACCAACCCACCGCCTAAGAAACCGTAAGGCATAACTGCGGTCAACCGGACCTGCGCAAAAAGCCGAGTAGTCCGGTTACCTCCACATTAGCCCAAATCGTATGCCCCAAGGTTGCTCCTTCGCTACCTGCGGTATTCTCGCTCTGGAATGGTCATTAGTCGCGTACCGAGAGTCTAGATGTGTTTGTCTTCGGGAGCCAAATGTACCTAGTAGCTTCTCGTTCTGGTTCACCAAGTAAGACTGTTGCACCATCGGCTAAGCCGCGGTTACACTGCCAAATTACTGCGTTATGTATGTTTGGCAGTTCGTTGCGCTATCCATTGTGCTTCCGCTCGCTGGTTTCGCATATACTCAATATACGAAACCAGCGAGCGCCCACCAGCGAATGATCACCCCAGTAAATTCCGCTGGAGGCGTTCGCTCCAGCCTTGTACTTTGGCAGTTCGTCCGAGTTGTGCAAAGGTCTCTAGATGATTGTCGTAGATCGCATGAAGCTGGTTTCCATAATGTCTTGATTTAGGAAATACGCGCCAATTAACCGGTTCACCAGACAATGTGACAGGATTTCCTTCACTTGGGAGTACACAATCGCGTCCTCAATCCGGATAATCCAACCGAAGCTAGCTATTGTCGCAGAGATAACCTCCCACCGACAAAGCTCAAAGGGCACGCTTGCAAGTTTGTGAATTTGCTCGGCTGGCGCGAGTTTCCATGGGCTATAGACCTTTGTCCCATCGGCGTAGCCGTAGGTGCCAAGGTCTCTCTTTAGGGGTTGCATGGTTGCCCCGCGCCATCTTTCTTACTTTTGCTGCTGGGACACTACTCTCAAGCCATCCTTTCAGCACTCTTTCATCAAGACTGTTGCACCATCGGCTACGCCGCGGCTACACTGCCAAATTACTGCGTTATATGGTGCTCACCAGCTCATTTACATTTGAGTAAATTCCGCTGGTTGCGAAAAAGTCTCAATTTAGTCATTCAGACCAAACACAAGCAACGACCTTCCACCGGCAATGGATAGACCGATTGTGGTGCGACGCACAGGATTCGAACCTGTGACCACCCGCTTAGAAGGCGGGTGCTCTAATCCACTGAGCTAGCATCGCAGTATATTGGCTTTACACTGGTAAGACCTCAAAACCTCAGTTGCTCTGAGATAGGGTGAAGACCGTTGATCCATCGGCTGGGGTGCAACGGTCTTCACTCGGCAACGGGTGCCAAGCGTGTTTTTATAAACGCTTACTTAGACCTAAATCTACTGTGTTGCAAAGTCTGCAAAGTCCCTGCTTTTTGAGAAATATAATGCGCCACCAAGCGTAATTCGTTTAGGTTGAAGTCTTTGACTACCCCAGCCATTACTGCATTTCCTCGCCCCCAATAGATATTGTCGTTATTTTTATACGATTTCAAAGATGCGAACATATAGTCAGCATATTGTCCGGCTAATTTAGGAATAGAAAGGTCTTGGTTCTGAGAAAAATCGTCACCATGGCAAACCATACAATTGCCCTTAGCGATAATATCTTGCGCCCTTTTATTTTCGATCGATTTTAAAGATTTCTGGGGTTCTACGGTAAAACTACTAAAATATGCGGCTATATCTTTAATATCCTGATCTGACAAGGATTTTGCTGTAGCAACCATCACCGGATTTTTCCGCTGACCCGATTGATAATCTTTTAACGATGCCATGAGGTAACCAACATTTTGCCCAAATATTTTAGGTACCCGATACAATTCAGGAAAATTGGTTTTGTAATTGTCAATACCATGACAGCCTAAACAAGTTTCTACTTTTTTACTGCCGGCCACTATATCTCCTGGTTTTTCTCCTGGTTTTTCCTGAGAAAATACTGGTATTAATCCAGCCAGAAAAAAAATCAAAGAAAGGAGAAGAGATTTTATAACCATCTGAAATATCAAAAAATACAATGCAATTGGCACACCCAGCAGGTGTATCCATCAATTGGTCGGGGCGACATGATTCGAACATGCGACCCTCTGCTCCCAAAGCAGATGCGC
>JASGCH010000085.1 GCA_030054245.1 Gammaproteobacteria bacterium
CAATTGTGCCAAGGTCTTAAGTTAATAACTTTGGCTCCAGCAGGTAGCAAGCGGGAGGGTATTTCCAACGACTCCTTTCTCACCGGTATGGTTGATTGTGAGTTTTCCACAAGGATCATGGTGTTGGATAAGCTTGGGTATAGCCATGAGCAAATACCCATGGTCTTGTTTGATGTAGCTTATCGTATAAGCTACATCGGGTGGTTGCCAAATAGCAGGGGCTAGGTTTTCTGGATAAGTTCCATGAATCAAAGCATTCTTCTCTAGCCAATAAGAAGCTTGGAATAAAGCGTTTTTTCCTTGAGTTCTACGCATAGTCATCAAATATTGCTGATAACTTGGCAAAACCAAGGTATAAACGATACCTAAAAGGGAGAGGGCTAGTAATATTTCCATCAGTAACCATCCGGATTGTAATACTTTGTTCATTTTAAAGTTAAAAATGATTAACAGAGACCCTTGCACCATCATGGTGCAAGGGTCTTTAATTTTTTAATTCTTGCCAATTTAACAAGGACAGTTGTGGAAAATCAGAAGGAGGTGATTGGCTAACCCAAGTGCCTTGGTAAAGTGTTCGGACGATCTGATTTTTATCTTCAATGGCCGTGGTAATTCGGTAAAGAAATGGAGTGTCTAGCTTATGGGCAAATGAGGCATGATCTTGAATGGGTAATACTTCTATCCAATAAGCCAATCGCTTTACCCATATGGGTAAAGCCAGTTTGGAATCGATGGACCAATAATTCATTTGGGTTAGATAAGCTTGTGCGACCTCTTTGGTAAATGGCAAGGTTATGGGGCGACAAATCGAAGCCATGCAATCTGTGCTACCAAATCTAGTTAGAGTCTTCCACCACTCGGATTGGATTTTGGGAAAATAAATATTGTTTCCTTGGTCTTGGTGGCGTTCCAGCGGATGATTAGACAATATATCTTCTATAGCTAAATTCAAAGTTGAAATAGCCAAAAATTCAGTCTCGGTGCGCTCTTTAGCTAATTTAACATATTGTTGAAAAATAATTAATTCTCTCCAAGATGAAAAATACAACAGAGAGATGATGGATAGTATTCCCAATATGATGGGCAGGGCAAAAGCTTGGGCTAGATAAGCACCAGAACGCTTGGTTCCCGTTATGGTTAGCCTCGTGAAGGATGGGTTTGGTGGTGTACAAGCAAAATAGGACTGCATGAGGTTTTATCAGCTTAGCTTGGTAAAATTTCTAAAAGACTGTTGATTCTTTGTTTTGCCATCATTACAAGGCAGGATTTGGTGCAACAGTCTTGCAATAGTCTTTTGCTTGAAGAAATTCATCCAAGGGTTCAAGGCTAAAGGATAGCCTGGTAATGAGGTAAAGGTCCAACCCAAATAAATCGACTATCAAATAGTTGGCCGCCCGATTGGCTAGTGCAAGTTAAGGTTGAGGAATGAGCATTCAAGCGAGTGGAAGCCGTAAAATTCAAACAAATTTCCACCCCCACTATACGATTGAGATCCAAATTTTCTTTAGGATCAACCCATTGAATGGTTTGGTCTTTTTCGTGGATATAGGCGTATTGAATCGATAGCTGATCTAAATTCTCAGCCAAAGATTGAAAAATGCTACTAGGTTGCAAGCTGTTTTTGCACACTAAACTCAGAATGCCATTTGAAAGGGACAGTTTATAAAGATTGCTAATATAGTATTCGGTGCCGTTGTTGTTTCCTTGGCAGTCGTTAGGAGATAGTGACCGAGGATAGACGGGTGTCCACTGATGGGTGTTGGATGAGCGAATTTTGGCATAACTAGGATCGAGATTCTTTACCATCATACGATTATCGACTGACTCCAGTTGGTAGGTGACGGCTCCGGTGAGTGGGCCGAACCGATTAAAGTGTTGGCCGATAAAATAGTGTTGTACAGAGCGATCTTGTAGCTCAATTAAGTTAGTATGTGTTTGCAAAACGCGTGTATAGCCTGAGGTGAGTGCGATTAAACAACTTAGACTGATGGCGACACTGAGCAATACTTCTAGGATCATGGCGGATGTAAAAACTTCTTGAACGCACCCCATAGCCGGCTGAAGTTGGTGGTGCAACGGTCTTTTTTATAATTTGGCAAATAAAATATGACAGTAATAACCAGCCGAACAAGTGGTATAGGGCAAAGCGGTGGGAGATTTGATTTCGGAATTTGTCCAGCGTAGGGTAACTACAAAAAGGTTGGCTTCAGGTTGAAATATTTTGAGTTGAATGTCTGAGTTGCTATGTTTAATTTTGGTTTGCCATTGGTAAAGGTTGGCTTTTGCCCATTGTTCTGCGTTACACGCCAATAAGTAACAATCTAGGTATGGAGCCTTATCAAGGTAATCTATATTAAAATAGGTTCTGGCTGGCGGGTGCAAACGGATTCTATGCAAAATCTCCGCACTCCATAGGGTGGCGCGTAAAATTTTTAAATTTTCAGACTGTGAGAATATCAGCTTTAAGGAAGTATGCCAAGCAAAAGTCAGCCCAATGTTGACGAGTACCACGGCGAACAAACACTCAATGAGCACCCAAGCATGGGCTAGGTACTGTGTATAAGTAAGCGACCTTAAGGACTGTTGCATAAGCTTGGGAGAACGGAGATAGGTAGTGTGAGACCTTTGCACAAGCTCGGACGAGCCACCAAATGACTAGGCTGGAATGTGCATAGCCATAAGAAGACTATTGCTTCATCGGCTGGTGCCGCGGTTGTCAAATTACTGCGTTAGGTAGGTGCTTAAGTTCGTTGCGCCATCCATTGCGCTTCCGTTCTCAGTCTCGCATATACTCAGTATGCGAGACTGAGAACGCCTACCATGATCATCTTCGAAAATGAAGCTGGTTGCGCTCTACTCAAACCTTGTCATCATGACAGTTCGCCGATCGGCACCAGCCGATGGAGCAATAGTCTTTGAGACTTATTTGGCATTGCAACCAATTCCTTGTACATAGCGTATTCTGGAAGCAATATTGACACAAGCTGTAAACGATAAGTGTTGCCAAAGCGAGTTTTTAGGAGTAAACCGTGCACTGGCTCCCCCACCAAGAGTATCGCCGGTGCTGGTCGTTTGCATGAAGTCCCCTCCGGAGAAATCGACCTTTATATAAGACGGTAGCCGAACTACCTTTTTAATTTTTTCTTGATGAATAACTTGCCAACCACAATTCCAGTTTAGTTTGTTGTGGTTATACTGACAAGGTTCAATGCGTCTTATATAGCTGGACTCCCCTTGCCCCAGGGAGAGGGCACGAGCTAAATTGATAGAAGATACCCAGGCGTTTTTTGCAGATAATAGACTCACTTTGGTAAGCCAATAATCCAGGAGGTTGTAACTCCAAGACCCAATGATGGATAGCAAGGTAAGCGTTACCAAAATTTCAAGCGATACAAATCCGCGTGCTGAAGGACTGGCTGACATTGTGAAGGAAAGGTGTATTAAAAAGACTATTTACTACCGGCTGGTGCCGCTCGGTGCAACAGTCTTAGTTTAATGTGGGCAATCCGACTATGGCTAAGAATTGGGTAATGAATCACTTAAAAGAGACCTTTGCACCGACGGCTACGCCGCTGGCTACACTGCCAAATTACTGCGTTATGCGGTACTCACCAGCTGAATTTACTCGTATGATCATTCGCTGGTGGGGATTCCAGTCTCGCATATACTCAATATGTGAGAATAGCTCGTGGAGGTGTAACCGCGGCACCAGCCGATGATGCAACAGTCTTTCAGTTATAATCCACCATACAAACAAGTCGCTTGTTCCAGCCGCAAGATCCCAGCTACATTCGATTAGTAAGATCAAAGCGCTGTGAGCTGTCATAATTACAAAGTTGCGCGCAACCAACGGAATTTATGAAGTGAAACCTTTGCATAACTCAGGCGAACTGCCAAAGTACAAGTCTAGAGCGCTAGCGCGCTAGCGCAACCATCCGAATTTACGGAAGTGATTATGGTGGGCGCTCCTAATCTCGCATATACTCAATATGCGAGATTAGGAGCGGAAGCCCAATGGATAGCGCAACGAACTGAGGTACATACATAACGCAGTAATTTGGCAGTGTAGCCAGCGGCGTGGCCGTCGGTGCAAAGGTTTTGAAGTGTTTATTCGAGGTGAATCGCGTTACCCAGTTGTTTGACAGTGAAGCCGATGGTGTGATGGTTTTTTTAGTTGAAAATTTAACATACAACCTTGTACCTAATATGACAAAAGCTACTAAGAATATTACGGATAAATTGGGATTAAGATATAAATCGCGTGTCAGCGGTTCGCCATTTCATGAAACGGATCACACAGGTAGTACGATGAGTTGTTATATGTGCGGATTGCATAAAATTCGCACACAAGGTAGCTATAGGAGGATTGGTAAAAAACTTATGTTTTTGTGCATGGACTGTACGATCGTTAAGTCCAAGTCTAAAACTGAAACACTTTAGGGGGCGGTTTTAGAAGCTAGACTGACTATGCCATCTGATCACATTCACAAGGCCCAAGAACTGATTTCCGTGGCACGAAAAGAAAAAAAGGTGATTCGAATTCGCGGATACGGAAGTAAGGATTTTCTTGGACTCGGCCGTTCGGATTTCATTTTTGATACCACTTCGTATGCTGGGATTGTCAAGTATCTGCCTAGTGAGTTAGTCATCATAGCCAAGGCAGGCACTAGTGTGCGTGCAATGATTCAAGTGTTGGCTGAAGAAAACCAAGATTTTCCATTTGAAACACCCTTGTTTTATGGTCAAGATGCCACGATAGGAGGGGCTATCAGTTGCGGGTTGGTTGGATCAGGGCGCTTGGCACAAGGTCCTATACGAGATCATATTCTTGGTGTAGAAATTGTCAATGGTCTAGGAGAAAGGCTTAGGTTCGGTGGGCAAGTTTTGAAAAATGTGGCTGGTTATGATGTTTCCAGAATTTTTGTCGGCTCTATGGGATGCTTGGCGCTGGTGACGGAGGTGGCGATCAGAGTGATACCCAAAGCTGAACTAGAAACCACCCTAGCTATAGCTATTTCTTCTGAGGAATTTCTACGGCAAATGGAAATGTGGCAAGAGATGAGGTTACCGTTTTATACAGTTGCCTATTGCCCTAACGAATGCCAACTAGGTTGTGCCTACTTATTACTCAAAGGAACCAGAGCCCATGTGCAAAATGCCACAGCAACATTTTCTCACTTGTTTCAGCAACAAAAATTCAATTTTAGCATTCTCAAAGATAACCAAGACATCTCAATCTGGCAAGCATTGAATCAACAAAGCCATTTTTTTTTCCAACCTCCGGCGACTACTCAAGAGGCTTTGTGTCGCATCGTTTTGCCCTTCGGGTCCCCAGCACTGCCACTGGATAATCCCCAATTACTTGAGTGGTCTGGATGCCTGCGTTGGGTATGGATAGCTCCTAAAGACCTAGAAAAATTGTTACCGTGGCTCCGCACTCATGGAGGTACTTGGCGATTGTGGGGCGATAATCAAGCATTACAAGCACTCTTTTTACCCTACCGAATGTCTGCCCAGTCATACTTACAAAATAAAGTACAGCAATCCTTTGATCCAGATGGAGTTTTTAATACCGGTCGCTTACTATTAAATTAAATTACAAGTGCAAATTCAATTAGATAGTTCTTTTGAAAAATCTGTAGTTGGTCGCGAAGCCGAAGCCATCATACGCAAATGCGTACATTGTGGGTTTTGTTTGGCGACTTGTCCGACTTATCAAGTTTTGGGTGATGAATTGGATAGTCCAAGAGGCCGTATTTATTTGATGAAGCAATTTTACGAGGGTCAATCACCTACGAAAATTACACAATTACACTTAGATCGTTGTTTAACTTGTAGGAGCTGTGAATCTACTTGTCCTAGTGGCGTCCAATACGGACATTTATTGGAAATAACTAAGCCTTTGATAGAAAATAGTGTTCCCAGAAAAATTACCAGCCAATGGTGGCGTAAAGCCCTATCATTTGGTTTGACATCGAAATCCTTCCCGGTACTCATTAAGCTAGCTAAGTTAGCCAATTACTTGCGTATGTTGCCCAAAAACTTGGCGAAAAAATTACCTAAGGCAACCCCACTTATTTATCGTGTGGATCATCCTAAGCTTTGGGGAAGTAAAAGTGTATCAGACAGTAGCAGAGCTTTCAGTCAGTCTCACGGAGCGGTTTTGTTGTTGGAGGGTTGCGTGCAAAACGCTTTAGCCCCGAATATCCAAAAAGCTTCCATAAAAATTTTGGAGGGCATGAATTTTCATATTGTCAGCTTACCACACGAAAAGTGCTGTGGAGCACTGCCGTTACACCTAGGGGAAAAAGATAAAACTTTAGCCTATATGCGTTACAACATAGATTTGTGGTGGCCCTATATTGAGAACGGAGTTTTGGCACTAGTGAGTAATATTTCGGGTTGTGGGGTGATGGTAAAAGATTATGGAACTTGGCTAAAAAATGACCCTAAATACGCAGAGAAATCCAGAATTGTCAGTTCTTTATGTTTGGATATTAGCCAATTCGTTACCCAACACTTTGATAAATTAAATATTCAAGGTTTCCACAAGGAGTTACACACCGGTAAAAAAATTGTTTTCCAA
>JASGCH010000086.1 GCA_030054245.1 Gammaproteobacteria bacterium
CTCAGGGTGGATATACCTATCAAATGTTGGTCGGCCCAAGCACGAAACCGCCCGGTCCAATTCGCTATACGCGAGCCCAAAAAAATCAAAAAGCCCAAACCCACAAACACCGCGATACGGTAATTTTCAGCAAAACTGGCAATGCCGGCCATGGTTTTACCTATACTGCCCCAATATTGCACTGGAATACCTAAAGATTCGCGCATGGTATTGATGATAAATGGAATTAAATACATGACCATCATCAAAGCCAGTAAAAAGGTGACAACCCCAGCCGCCAAAGCCGAAATGGCTTGATTGCGTAAATTTTTGGTAAGCTTACTAATGCGCGCCAGATCACGCAAAGTTCCGGGTATGGCGTCCCCACCAGCGTTAGCTTGCACGCGAATAATTGCCACATCCACCTCTGGCATGGTATCTGCCCAAGCTTCGGCCAAATCTGCCCCCATTTCCAAATAACGATCCGCCCAATGGCGTGCCAAAATCCCACGAGGAGCCTCACCAAATCTTTGCCCGTCTTGCACAAAAATATCTAACAAGCGTATATGGCTGGTTTCTAATAAACTTGCCATATCCTCATAATAAGCCGCCCGTTGGCTGGCAAACTGCCAAGCCGCCAGCTTAATAGCTAAAGTTTGTGAATTAAACAATCCTGACAACATAGTGGGTAGCAATAATCAAACCAAAAATCAATGTAACCATATACCAACTCAAGCCGCAACTTTACGAATATGCTTTTGCCGCTCCAGCATTTCTTTGCGTTTTTGCAAAGTCTCAAATGAGACAAAATGTCCTTCCACATCACGAGGGTCTATTTCTCCCCTTAATGATTTAAAAATGGCCACTTCATTGGCGGTTTTGCCAGTAAAATTTTCAGAATCCATTCTTTTATCAGACAATTCGCGCCACCACCTGGCCAAATCTAAGCGAGTTCCGTGCAATAAAATCTCAGATAAATCCTCATTCGGCTCGACCATTTCAGCAACCACGCATCGACTCTGGTAACCGTTGAGTTGGCTTAACTCAGGTTTTTCACACTCTTTACACCCCTTAGGGTTACGAAACCTTAATTCTTCTAAGGATAAATCTTTACCCCAAACACTTTCAAACAAGTTGTAATAATGTGATTTGCTCATACCCAAATCCACTTCATCTACGGTTAATTTACAGTGTTCGCAAACGCGTGATATCAGTGTTTGATAGACACATAGTTTTACATTCCCTGGTGCGGCTAAAACTTCTTTGGGTATATTAATTTCTGGCGAACTTAAACGAGCAAAAATCCCTAAAGCATCTCTGGCATGCACGGTCGTGTAAATATCGTGTCCCGATTCTAAAATAGCTCTGACCACCCGACCAGCGGCGACATCGCGCACCTCACCAAACAATAAACCGTCTAGGGCACTGCGCAATAAAGCACGCACGGCGGCGGCAAAATCGGCATCGTCGTGCGCCAACAAGTCACGCACAATGGTTCTTTGATGCACATTGGGAATATGAAACTCGACAGGATCTTCAAGCGAAATCATCTTAATATTGGGTGGTAACATAGACATTAAGATGGATAAAGTTAAACTTTTACCAGTACCCACAGTCCCAGACAACACCGTTAACCCCCCATGATTAGAAATGGCGCGCTCAAACATCGCGATTTGAGAGGGCATATAACCAGCTTCTGCCAAATTTTTCACCGGCGTGGACGCCCCCATTCGTTGCATACGCAAGGTAACGATAGTACCTACATCAGCACGCATACCCGACCATCTAAGACGCACTCTATCACCTTCGGCTAAATCTACATCAACCAAACATTGTTGCTCTATATTGGCATTAAAAGCCGGCTCTCGCCCACCCTCTCCCCTTTGATAAGCAATGCCCAAAATTTGCACCATCGTACGCGTAGGGATTTTCCAGCGACCAGGGTAAATATACAGTCCATCAATTTTGAAAGCAACCGATGAAATAGAATCTTCGGCTCGAACTACAAAATCAATATCGTTGCTTTGATTGTCAAATCCCCATTGAATAACATCGACAAAAGACTGCCACAAAGCCGCTTTGTCTTGATCGTTAGAGATTTTTTGCATAGACTCTATGCGGCTATTTTTGACATGGCCTTGGGCCACCGCAACCACTAAACTAGAGGAGACCAGCCAAACATTAGAGCCTTCTACCAAACCCCAACCAGCCTTAGACAATAAAGTCGCAATCCCATTAATATCCTCCGGTTCAACCGTAGGTGCCGCCAAAAAAATGCAACGCTTGGCTTCTGTAGCCGAATTGACCACGGCTACAGAGTAAGACAAATGATGGGCGATACCTATCCTAGCATTGATACATTCTAAAAAGGCCACTTTGTTAACCAGTTCATCTAATTTATCGATAATCAAGGCCGTCGATAAGCGCAAATTAACCGCTAAGCGTTCAGTTAAGGCTTGCCGCAAACTTACTTCAGCCTTGTTGATGGCTGGTGCCTCTGGAGGCTTTGATGCGTCACCCAGTGTCGCATGTTGGACCTGTGGAGATATACCGCCGTTGCTTTTAGCGGACTTATTTTCCAAATCTGTAGCTTGTGTACCCTCTATTTTGTTAAAAGACAAAATGGTCGGGGCTACCTTTTTCCTACCAAATAAATTCATGGAACTTATACAAAAATGATCTCATAAAAGCATAACCCGTCAATTAGTGGATGGTGGTGTAGAGGTGGCAGATTGGACGGGTGGCACCGAACCCGGAGTTACCACTTGAATAATGGGCGAGACGACCGGATTAACTGGAGGTGTCGCCGGAACATTGGACACCAATACCGGAACTGGAGGAGGAGGAGGCTGAAAACACAATTCTCGCGTGGCGAATTTATGATTGGTTTTCTGTAAAGCACTAATCTGGACACACGAACCAATGATCTTATCCAAACGCCATTGATCTTCTATGATCCCGCCTACCTTAAGACCTGGATAGACCACTTGATTAAAAGTAATATCTGCTTTTAAGTCGCTAGATACCCCATAAACTGCCCGCAAAACAATGGATTCTTCAGATTTACTCGGCACTTCAATACTCGCTGGGCTATTACTCGCTGGGCTATTACTCGCCGGGCTATTAGATGACAGCGAAGCACTAGGTCCTTTGCCCGCCACATTCCCCGAGGAATTGATAGGTGGGTTGACCGAAACGCTCGGTGCTGGCCGGTTAGGTAGTGATGCTGGAGCGGAGACTTCTGGTTGCTTACTTAAAGCTTTGATAAGGTCCCACATGGTTTGACTGGATGCTAGCAATGGCACTGCGCACGCCAACCCCACTAGACACTGGAGTATAAATTGGCTCATATATCGAACACCTGCAAGCTCCACAAAATGCGATAAATTATTTTTCTTTGCCATAAATGGATCCTTCTAAAGTAAAAGTTAGGGCGGTTCTCAAGTTACTGGAAGTTTTACTTGAGTTGTCCAATGCATCGCTTTGACCGGCAAAATTAAAGTTGAGACCTATACTAAAACTTCGCCAATCCCCAGGGATATGCTGGTTAATGTCAACCAAAGACACCAAGGGGTAGGAAAACTTAAACGGTATCTCTATTATATCAGGGACAAACTTAGGTTTTTCAAGCTTACTACCATCTTTTCTTGTAGGATCAGGAAAGCTCAGCTTATTAAACGACAAGGCAGGCAGGGTACTCACATAATTCGACATTTCTTGCAGACGACTACTCGTATGCAAAATATGCTCAGCACGCGTCAAAAGCCCTTGACGCCAATCTAAGGTTTTCACCGGTATAGCCACCTGCCAATTTAACCTTGCTGTATTCAAGGGCTCCCAAGTTAAATTAAATCCTTCTGGTATGCGTTTAATAAACTCTGAACTGGTGATACTAGCTTTAGATACCTCTCGGTTATAAACTCCTTCACAATTCCAAACTTGTGTCCACCGTTCCAAGTCTTGGCTCTGCCCAACTCCTTGGGCACTGGTATTTTTATCAGTGACTCGATTTTCAGGTAGCTGACTCACCGAACCCCCATTCAATGGGGTAGTAACTTGCTTGGACGGGCTAGGAATAGCTACCTGCGTATTGGCTACCTGCGCATTGGGTGCCGGAGCAGTTTGTGCCTGAGCTACTGACCAAAAGTAAGAGCGCGGCGTAGTATCACCCCCTGTAGCCTCAGCAGTCATAGCAAGCCGAGTGCTTGTGGCAAGGTCCTGTGTCAAGTGATACCCCAAGTAGGCTTGATTTTTGCCCTCTGGATACAGACTTACCGGTGGAAGCTTATAAGAGGATGCCTGCACAGGTACACTACCTTTGCACGAAATACTCTTGAGGTGCCAGCCTTCTTCGTTAAGTTGTAAATTTGCCATAGAATCCAATAATTTAGGCAAAGTCTCGCTAGAAGGTTGTATTTTAGTTTTGGTAAAATTTTCTAAAGAACGCAACCACAACAATTCTGGCGATTCAGAAGCATACAATTGCGCTTTTTGTTTATTGATTTTCTCTACATCGTATTGTTGAGCATAAAATTGATAGAGCTCATAGACCATATAAGTGAGAAGCAACCCGCCGGCCAACTGCCATTTTTTATTGGTGCGAAAATTATGTAAAAGGGTTGATTTGGGTAAACTCACCAACGAGTCGGCAGTATAGGCCTGCATGGCAATCACTTTTTGCAATTGCAAGGCAATGACATGTTGGGGTAAAAAGGGTAGAACCTCGGCCAAATCTAAGTCGGTATGTATGTAGGGGTAACGCGATTTTTGTTGCTCCATCCAAGCATTGAGCTCAGCACCGCGATTTAAAATTAACTCCTGACCTACGGGGCGTCGATTTCGAATTCCACCCACCCAGACCTTTTCGGGTTCGGGTGTTGAAAAAGCAAAAGCCGTATCATCGGTACTAGAGCTTCGTGCCACTAAAATGGAGCCAGCGTAAATTTCTTTTTGGGTTGGCAACTCAGATTCTGTGCGTAAAAAACCTACGCATTGCCCTAAATAAACCACAAAGTAGCTGGCTTGCGCCGAACGCGCTAAACTTTCACTTGCCTTTTTTCCAGCCATCACGATGTTGCGCCAACTTAACCCCAAAGCCACCAATTTACCGCTGTCCGATTGACACAGAATAACTTGATTGTAAGGCAATTGCGTAGACTTGACCAAGCCAAAAATTTTACGAATTTTGTCTTCAATGGGCAATTGTTGGTTTAATTCTTTCCACCAACTGCTGACATCCGCACTAATTTTGCCTCGCCAATGTTCCCATGAACGCGCCAGATCCATATTATTTCCCTTATTGTGTTTGCTAGATATCTCTTCAGATATTAGGATATCATTGCCTTTAAAATAACTTACATAAGCTGTCTAAATACCGCTAAACACCGTCTTCAGCCACTGCGGTCATCAAAATCAAGATGCGCCTTTTATTTTGGCTAGTCGTATTAGATCCCCCTAAAACTATCGGTGCATCATCGTCAATCCGTCGTTTTTTGGTGGTTTCAGTGGACTCGTCTAAACCACCTATCATTTGTGTCACCCCAGAGCGCAACACCGTACGAGCAATCAGAGAAGCTTCCGTAATATTCCTCTGTTGCACCGTTGAACCTAAAGTGGAGTAAGGAGTCAAAGTACCAGATCTGTCTGATATGACATAAGACACTAAAATCTCGCCATTATCCTGAGCTTCTGGCGTACAAGTTAAAAATACACCAAACTTATCATCCTTTTGTGTCACCGTCACCAGTGGTTGGAGGGTAGCAACCCCCCCTGCACCTCCAGTGGCCAGTTGCGAGATTTGCACCGAAGCTATGTAATCAAAGATAGTTGGCAAGCCCACAGAGGTGGCAGAACCATTTAAGGTGGACATAGGAAAACTGCGGCTCACCACTGACAACCCAGCGTCGCTCAGAGCGTCTATCACCAACTTGGAACCACTCAACAAGCCATTTCCTTTGATGTTGGTCGTCAAAGTCCCTACGGTGGTGTTGTCCCCAGTCAGCTTGCCAACTCCAGCAAAAACGGCGGTCGAAGTTCCTTGTAATTTGCTATTGAGTGAATTCCAGTCAAACGCAAAAGCTTTTTCATCTTTAGCCGTTACAAACAATTGCTCAACGACCAAAGTGATGCGACGCGACAATCGCTTGTTCTCAGATTCTAAATATTCTTCCATGCGTGCTATCGACTCAGGAGTGTCTATGATCAAGGCAGTCTTGGTTGATAAGTTGATATCCACTGAACCAGCCGTAGTCCCTAGAGCCAACAAAGTATTCTTCACATCACTGATTATGTCAGCATTTAAATTATCATGTGAAATAGACGACTCCGACGCAAAGCCGGCTGAAGTTTTAATCGAAGTACTGACTTTTTGAGCTAACGCTTTTAGCCGGAGAATACGCGTTTCAAGCCGGTATATTTCAATAACCCCGGTACTGGTGTAGCGATAATTGACTCCCCAATGCGCACTTGCCAAGTCCAATAAAGAGCTTAAAGTAGTGTCCACTGGTGCCACCGCCAACACATCAACACCCGTATTGGTGGAAGCACCGCCACCCCCCCCCCCTGAACCCGCGGCCTTAAGATTGGTAAATTG
>JASGCH010000087.1 GCA_030054245.1 Gammaproteobacteria bacterium
CGGCAGATTAGTTTAAGTTAAATCTGAAAGAGTCGACCTCCCTAGTTTTGGAGGCCTTGGGCAAGGTCTCGTCTAATGTGCCTTTTATTATGCCAGCGAGTATTGCCGAAACACCAGGCACTGAGCAAATTAAAAGTTATATTGGTTCGGGACCGTTTATTTTTAAGGCTGACGAATACAAACCCGGAGCTTTGGCAGTGTATCTAAAAAATCCAAAATATAAGGCGCGTAGCGAAAAACCCAGTAGCTTAGCGGGAGGAAGACCCGTCCATTTTGATCGCGTGGAGTGGGTGATTATTCGAGATCCGCAGACCCAATTTAACGCGTTGGTTGCGGGTGAGGTGGATATGATAGAACAACCCGAATTTGCCCAAGTCGATGCTTTGAGAAAGACCAAAGGGATGTATGTGGAAAATTTTTCTTCCGCAGGAGGGGTGTTCGTTATGCGGTTTAACTTTTTACATCCACCCTTTAACCATCCAAAAATTCGCCAAGCCGCCATGGTCGCTATGGGACAAAAGGCTTATTTAGACACGCAAGTGGGTATCCCTGATTTGGTTAGGACTTGTCGCAGTATCTACCCTTGTGGCAATCCTTATGCCGATGAAAATACAGGTTATTTTACGGGCGTCGCCAACCCTGCAAAAGCTAAAGACATGTTAAAAGAAGCGGGTTATGATGGGACACCCATTGTTTTGATGAGACCTACTGATGTACCTGTCGTCAGTAAACTGCCCTTAGTTGCTAAGCAACAATTGGAAGCCGCCGGGTTTGTCGTCGATTTGCAACAAATGGATTTAGCGGCTTTTTTAGCTAGGAGAGCTAAAAAAGATGCTCCAGCACAAGGAGGTTGGCACTTGTTTTTAACAGCTTGGACGGCGGGTGATATTAGCAACCCAGTTTCCATGGCTATGTTAAACGCCAAAGGGCTTGATGGCTGGTTTGGTTGGCAAGATGAGCCTCGGATAGAGTTTTTAAAACTTAAATTTGCCCGCTCTCAAACGCAAGCCGATAAAATAGCCGTAGCCAAAGAATTGCAACAAGTAGCCATTGAAACGGCCACTCACGCACCTTTAGGACAATTTTTTTCTTTGGCGGCAATGCGGGACAATGTGACTGGAAGGTTACAAACCCCGGGTGTCCCTGTGTTTTGGAATGTATCTAAGAAGTAATCCACGGTAAAAGTTACAGCTGTAGCGCCGCTAGGGCTATCCAGAGTGAGGTCGGCAGGTGCTATGACTGGGTTGTAAGACGGTTGCTTGGTATGATAAACCAGCAAGTTTTTCGATTCAATGTATCCAGTCAGGGTTACAAAAAAAATATACAATAACCAAAATAAGTATAAAAAAGCTTTACAATAAACTGTAAATCACCGGTTCATGGAAAATCGGTACAAGCGGTACCTATTCGTCGTATTAATTTTTGTTTAGGAGCTCTCTTATGAAAAGAAGAAATCTGTTTACATCCATCACCTTAGCCTTGAGTTGTTGTTTGCTAATGGCTCAAGTTAGTTTGGCACAAGACAAAGTATTCCGCTTTGTGCCGCATACTAATTTGGTGGTGTTGGACCCTATTTGGACCACAGCTTATGTCACGCGTAATCACGGGTATATGATTTATGATACTTTGTTCTCTGAAGATGCACATGGCAAAATACAACCTCAAATGGTTGATAAATATAGTGCTTCTAAAGACGGCAAAACTTGGACATTTACTTTGCGTAAAGGCTTGGAGTTTCACGATGGAAAACCCGTAACGGCGACGGATGTGGTGGCTTCGCTCAAGCGCTGGGCGTCTCGAGATGCTTTGGGTTCAGTGATGCGTAGTAACTTTATTGACAGTTACGAAGTCGTGTCTGCGGATTCGTTTAAGTTAAATCTGAAAGAATCGACCTCTCTTGTTTTGGATGCTTTGGGCAAGGCCTCATCTAATGTGCCTTTTATTATGCCAGCAAGTGTTGCTGAAACACCAGGAACTGAGCAAATTAAAACCTATATTGGTTCGGGACCGTTTATTTTTAAAGCTGACGAGTACAAACCCGGAGCTTTGGCGGTTTATCTAAAAAATCCAAAATATAAGTCGCGTAGTGAAAAACCCAGTGGCTTAGCGGGGGGAAGACCCGTTCATTTTGATCGCGTCGAGTGGGTGATTATTCGAGATCCGCAGACCCAATTCAACGCTTTGGTTGCGGGTGAGGTAGATATGATAGAGCAACCCGAATTTGCCCAAGTCGATACTTTGAGAAAAACCAAAGGGATTCACTTGGAAAATTATTCTCCAGCAGGGTTGGTGTACATTATGCGGTTTAACTTTTTACATCCACCCTTTAACAATCCAAAAATTCGCCAAGCCGCCATGGTCGCTATGGGGCAGAAGGCTTATTTAGACACGCAAGTGGGTGTTCCTGATTTGGTCAAACCCTGTCGCAGTATCTATCCTTGCGGCAATCCTTATGCCGATGAAAATACGGGCTATTTTACGGGAGTCGCCAATCCTGCAAAGGCTAAAGAAATGTTAAAAGAGGCGGGTTATGATGGGACACCCATTGTTTTGATGAGACCTACTGATTTACCTACTATTAGCAAACTGCCCTTAGTTGCTAAACAACAATTGGAAGCCGCTGGGTTTGTCGTCGATTTTCAACAAATGGATTGGGCGTCTTTATTAGCCAGAAGAGCTAAAAAAGATGCTCCAGCACAAGGAGGTTGGCATTTGTTTTTAACAGCTTGGACGGCGGGTGATATCAGCAACCCAGTGACCATGGCTATGTTAAACGCCAAAGGTCTGGATGGTTGGTTTGGTTGGCAAGACGAACCTCGGATAGAGTTTCTAAAACTTAAATTTGCCCGTTCTCAAACTCAAGCCGATAAAATAGCCACAGCCAAAGAGTTGCAACAAGTAGCCATTGAAACGGCCACCCATGCACCCTTAGGACAATTTTTTTCTTTGGCGGCGACGCGGGATAATGTGACTGGAATGTTACAAACACCGGGGGTTCCTGTGTTGTGGAATGTATCTAAGAAGTAATTTAAGAGTTCAAAACAACCGGCTGAAAATGGCGATTTACGGTGTTGCCTCGCTCCTCGACCTCTCGCATACTTAGGTGATGCGTCGAGGTCTGCGGTACTCGGCGCCTTGTAAAAACAACCGGCTGAAAATGGCGATTTACGGTGTTGCCTCGCTCCTCGACCTCTCGCATACTTAGGTGTATGCGTCGAGGTCTGCGGTACTCGGCGCCTTGTAACTCATCCATTTTCCGCTGGTTGTTGGTTGGCTACAAGGGACAATGACCATTTTCCACTGGTTGTAACAACCGACTGAAAATGGCGATTTACGGTGTTGCCTCACTCCTCGACCTCTCGCATACTTAGGTGTATGCGTCGAGGTCTGCGGTACTCGGCGCCTTGTAACTCATCCATTTTCCGCTGGTTGTTGGTTGGCTACAAGGGACAATGACCATTTTCCGCTGGTTGTTTGGTTGGCTACAAGGGTTTGCTAAGTTGTTTTTGGTTGCTTCCAGTCATTTTTTGGGGCGTTTCTAGACCAATGCCGACGAGGATGTAGGCGCGTAGGGCGTAGAGGCTACCATAACATTTTCGTCCATTCTGCTGGTTGCGTGGTATTATCTACGGTACAGCCGCTCGTTATGACAGCTCACTGATCTGCACCAGCTGATGGTGCAATCGGCTTTCGTGGTGAACTGGTTTTAATGACTAAGTGAGTTTTGCACAACAGTCTTACCAACGGAATGGACTGGTCTTCCATTTAGAGGTGAGCTACATCATACGGTAATTTGGCAACTTGCATTAAATCGCGAGTGCAACCGGTCTTTATTTTTTAATAAAGCTATATATTTGATGATCCGATTCCTTTTTCGTCGCATTTTGGCGGTTCTTCCTGTATTGTTGGTGGTTTCGGTCATTGTATTTTTGATATTGCGACTGACCCCTGGAGACCCGGCGGCTGTGATTGCTGGTGATTCAGCCACTGCCACGGATATTGCCAATATTCGTTTAGCACTCGGGTTAGATAAATCTTTAATGATCCAGTATTTTATATGGCTGGGGCACTTGCTCCAAGGAGATTTAGGCTTCTCATATTTTCACAATAAACCCGTCTGGACCCTCATTACACAGCGCTTACAGCCGACTTTTTCTTTGACTTTGGGCACCATGCTCTTGTCGGTGATGATAGCCATTCCATTGGGCACAATTGCGGCTTGGAGGTTGGGTGGCTGGGTGGATAGACTGGTCTCGGTATTTTCGGTGGCGGGTTTTTCGGTGCCAGTATTTGTCATCGCTTATGGATTGATTTATGTTTTTTCAATCTATCTTAAATGGTTGCCGGTACAAGGTTATCAGCCACTTACAATCAACGGGCAGTCTAATATCTTAAAATGGGCGTCGCATTTGATTTTGCCTTGGATTACCCTAGCACTGATTTACATTGCTTTGTTGGCACGCATTACGCGTGCCAGCGTTTCAGAGGCACTCACTGAAGATTATATTCGAACAGCTCGAGCTAAAGGCCTAGAAGAATGGAAGGTTTTGCTACGCCATGCACTGGCAAACGCCAGCGTACCTATTGTGACAGTGGTGGGTATCGGGGTGGCTTTACTGATTGGTGGCGTGGTGGTAACTGAAACGGTTTATGCTATACCCGGGATCGGGTCTTTAACCGTAGATGCGGTGTTAACGCGCGATTTTCCTGTGATTCAAGGGGTGGTCTTATTTTTCTCCGTAGCTTATGTCGTGGTGAATTTACTCGTGGACCTTAGTTATTTGATATTTGACCCTAGGATTCGTTACTAGTATGGACCAAGCCATTCCCACTCAAATTCCATTCGGACAAACTTTAATAGGGCGTTTGTGGCGTAATTCCGCGGTGCGTTGGGGCTCCATAGTTCTGTTGCTTATTAGTTTGCTAAGTATTTTTGCGCCTTGGTTAAACACCGTTGATCCAGCTTTGATGGACTCTAATTTTATCAATAAGCGGGCGGGTACAGTTGGTGAATTTGTTCTGGCTGACGGCACTACCAAATGGCACTCTTTTTGGTTTGGAACTGACAGTATTGGTCGAGATTTGTACAGCCGTATGTTGTTTGGCGGGCGAATATCGTTGGTGGTTGGAGTCTGCACGGCCTTGCTGGCTTTAATTCTTGGCGGTATTTTGGGTATGTTGGCTGGTTATTTTCGTATCGTTGACAGCCTATTGATGCGTGTGATGGATGGCTTGATGGCTATTCCAGCGGTTTTATTGGCCATTGCTTTGGTTTCTGGGTTGGGAGCTAGACTATCGACCGTGATTATTGCCATCGCGGTGCCAGAAATTCCTCGCGTTACCCGATTGGTGCGTTCTCTGGTTTTATCTTTAAGAGAAGAAGCGTTTGTAGAAGCGGCCAAGGCTTTAGCAACACCTGATTATGTGATACTGTTTAGGCATATTTTACCCAATGCCATAGCCCCGCTCATCGTACAGGGCACCTTTATCGCCGCTTCTGCGGTGCTCACAGAAGCTATTTTAAGTTTTCTGGGTCTCGGATTACCACCCGATATCCCAACTTGGGGCAATATTATGGCCGAAGGTAGGTTGCAGTTTAGCCAATATCCCGGACAAGTTTTATTTCCTGCGCTACTTTTAATCCCTAGCGTGTTAGCTATCAATCAGTTAGGCGATGGTTTGAGAGATGTGTTGGATCCAAAATTTTCGCAAAGGAAAGTATGAGTGCCGTTTTACAAATTCAAGATTTGTGTGTGTCATTACCCAAGTATGCCGATCGTTCGCACGCTATTTATCGTATCCATACTGATATTGCACAAGGGGAGACTTTGTGCATTGTTGGGGAATCTGGTTCTGGTAAATCGGTGTTGGCAACCACGGTTATGGGTTTGTTAGCACCTAATCTGCGAGTTGAAGGAGGCTCCATCAAGTTGAAAAACCATGCACTATTGGACTTAACCCAAAAAGAAATGCGGGCTTTGCGTGGTAAAGAAATGGGCATGGTGTTTCAGGAGCCAATGACAGCACTAAACCCGGTTATGACTTGTGCTGACCAGTTGGATGAAAATTTACGCACTCACACGAATTGGAGTAAACCGCAAAGAAGGGCGGAAATTTTACGCATTCTGGAAAAAGTACAAATGCCTAATCCAGAAAGAATGATGCGCAGTTATCCTCACCAACTCAGTGGCGGGCAACGACAGCGCATTGTTATTGCGATGGCACTTATTTTACAGCCGGTGTTGTTGATTTGCGATGAACCCACTACGGCTCTTGATGTGACTACACAAAAAGAAATTTTGAAGCTCATCAAACAATTGCAAGTCGAACAAAATTGTGC
>JASGCH010000088.1 GCA_030054245.1 Gammaproteobacteria bacterium
AGGAGCGGAAGCCCAATGGATAGCGCAACGAACTGAGGCACATACATAACGCAGTCATTTGACAACTTCGGCACCAGCTGTCGGTGCAAAGGTCTCATTGAGTATATGCGAGAATAGCGGCCAAGGTGTAACCGCGGTACCAGTCGATGGTGCAATAGTTTTTAGTCTTACTTATATGCCCCATATTGATACTAGGATCACTTTTTTCTACGGCATCATCCGAGTTAACGCCGATTCATTGGCTAGGCGAGCGATAAAGTTGATACGAGTCAATAGCCGATGGGCATACTTTGGTTAGCAACTCTACTGGTTTGCAAGTTGTTGATCGTGTATTGGCCTCAACAATAAGTTCGCAAGACGACCGCAACCGTTTTGTCTTGCTAACGCGATATGGGTTTAATCAAAGTTTTGTATTTCTTACCCTTGGTAACGAGCACAAAATTTCCGCGCACCAATGAAGGCCAATCGACGGATTCTTTAGGATTATTTATTTTGGTTTCCCAACATAAGATACTCCCATTGGTTATCAGTTGGCGGGCTTGAGTTTTGGAAGGAGCAATTTGAGATATAACTAGTAAATCTTCCCAATCTTTGACGATCTGGGGATTTATTGCTATACTTGGAATAGGTACGGCAGGTTGCGACAGAAAACTCAAGATTTGGTTATCAAATTCACTATTTCCGAATAGCCATTCAGTAATTTTTAGGACTTGTTGGGTGACTAAATCTCCGTGTACAAACTGCACTACCTCGTAGGCTAAACATTTTTGTAAGCTCCTAGACTCCGGTTGATGCTCGGCAATTTTATGATGTTGATAGATTTGGTCTAAAGGTAATAAAGTCAAACGATAAAGCAGGGGAAGTGCGTCTTTATCTGGTAAATTGACGAGGTACTGATACAACTCATAAGCTGAAGTTTGCTTGGCATCTAGCCATATAGCGCCTCCATCGCTTTTGCCAAATTTTTGCCCATCGCTACGCATAACCAAGGGAGATGTCAGCCCATGACAAATATGGTGATGTTTTTTACCTATTAAAGTTATACCGGAAACAATATTCCCCCATTGGTCGCTCCCACCTAGTTGCAACTCACAGTGATACTTTTCAAATAAATTTAGATAATCAAGAGCTTGCAACAGCATATAGGAAAATTCAGTATAGCTCAGCCCAGATTCAGTGTTTCCTAGCCTTTTTTGCACAGAATCTTTAGATAGCATATAATTCATGCTAAAATGCTTTCCAATGTCCCTTAAAAATTGAATGGCGGAAATGTTTTCGGTCCAATCTAAATTGTTTACAAAGGTAATTTTTCCTATATTGTCACCTATCGGCAGTAGAGTCTTTAACTGATTTTGAATCAGTAATGCCCTTTCTCTTACCGATTCAGCAGATTGTAAGATTCTCTCTTGGCTTTTTCCGCTTGGATCGCCGATGAGTCCTGTAGATCCACCGGCTAACGCCAATACATGATGGTTGCGTAGCTGAAACCTACGCATGAGCACAATCATCTGTAAGTGCCCTAAATGCAGGCTATCGGCTGTAGGGTCAAAGCCACAATAAAAAGTAATGGGTTGTTTCTCCAATCTAAGCTCTAAAGATTCCCAGTCTGTATGGTCCTTAACCAGACCTCTTTGTTGTAATTCTGCTAGGAATGTTGAGTTTTTCATGGTAAAAAAGCTAGAATATACGATAATGTCCATTATACTGCAACCGTCAGAGTTAGGCTTTGTAAGACGAAGCTTGTTAACCACCTTAAAGACTGTTGCACCATCGGCTGGTGCCGCTCGGTGAACTGTCAAAGTACAAGCAAAGTACACGACTTCTGCGCACCACGCAACCAGTTTCATTTCCGAAGATGATCATGGTGGGCGTTTACTAGTCTCGCCTATTGAGTAGAAGCGAGACTAGCTCTCGGAGGTGCAGTCGTGGCACCAGCCGTCGGTGCAAAGGTCTCTTCATGTACATTCTAAGGTCAGTTGGTGCTAGTGATGAGAGGGTTATTTACTTCGTGTGTAGGTGGTTTTGTAGCATAGAAGAGTTGTACGGTCAGTTCGGCTATCGCTTATATCCTTAAGATTACCTATGTAAATCACCATCTTCGAATGGGTATAACCTCAAAATATGGTTACTTACACACTACATTTTAGGGATGAACGGTTTGCTTATTGGGTTCATTCATTCGTTATTTTCTATTAAAGCCTGTCGTGCCAAGAGTAACCCCTCTGATCAGGTGAGCCAAGTCCACCTGATCAGAGGGGTTCATTTGGCGGAGAACATCGGCTTGACCCAGTAATTGATAAATCGTGGTGAAACCGCGATACGATGTTTTTCATTCGCCGATGGGTATTGCAAAATGTCATCGACTTACGAGATGGCAGGATAATGTGCTACCCCATTGTTCAATCTAAAAGACAATATGCAAATGATCATTCGCTGGTGAGTACCGCGTAACGCAGTCATTGGACAACCGCGGCACCAGCCGATGGTGCAACAGTCTTAAGACTATGGTGCCAACTCGGGTTAGCTACCATAATTACCAGGTCTAAGTACACAAACAGCGAATTTGACTGGTCGTCGATCTAGGGGGAAACCACATCATGCGTTCACGAGACTTTTGCGCTATTGGCTTTGCCGCCGACTGCACCGTCCAATGACTGCGTTATGTGGTTTCTCGTGGATACACCTATTCGGAAATGAATGAGGGTGCGAACTCCAGCCTTGTCGTTGGGTAGATCGAACGATTTGCCATCGTAAAGACTATTGCACCATCGGCTGGTGCCGTTCGACGAGCTACCAAAGTACAAGGCTGGAGGGGACACGCAACCAGCTTCATTTCCGAAGATGATCATTCGCTGGTGCGTACCGCATAACACAGTCATTTGGCAGTGTAACCGCGGCATCAGCCTATGCTGTAGCAATCCTAGGGGGGTAGCCTTAACCCATTTTTTACTTCTTAGAAGAGATACCATGCACTTAAATGAATTAAAAGCACTTCATGTTTCAGAGGTACTGAAACGCGCGGAGGCACTTGAAATTGAAAATACTGGAAGAATGAGAAAGCAAGACCTCATGTTCGCCATTATTAAAAAATTAGCAAAACAGGGTGAAGAAATCATTGCCGACGGCGTATTGGAAGTATTACCGGACAATTTTGGCTTTTTGCGTTCACCAGATACCAGCTTTTCAGCCAGTTCGGATGATATCTATATTAGTCAAAACCAAGTGCGGAGATTTAACTTACATACGGGAGATATGATAGAGGGTGAAGTGCGTATTCCCAAAGAAGGTGAAAGGTATTTCGCTTTAAATAAATTGTTGCGTGTCAACGAAGGTTCTCCCGAGAGCAACAAACACAAAGTGATGTTTGACGATTTGACACCCTTGTTTCCTCAAGTACAGCTCAAATTAGAGAGACCCATTAAATCAGAAGAAAATATTACTTCGCGCATCATTGACATTATTGCGCCCATTGGTAAAGGCCAGAGAGCCTTGTTAGTGGCTCCACCTAAAAGTGGTAAAACAGTTATGATGCAACACATTGCACACGCCATAACCGAAAACTACCCGGATATTTATATGATGGTTTTGTTGGTTGATGAGCGACCGGAAGAAGTTACCGATATGCAAAGGAGTGTGCGGGGCGAAGTGATCGCTTCCACTTTTGATGAGTCGGCGACGCGACATGTGCATGTGGCAGAAATGGTGATAGAGCGAGCCAAAAGATTGGTAGAACTAAACCGAGATGTGGTTGTATTATTAGATTCTATTACGCGTTTGGCTAGAGCTTATAATAATGTCGTACCCAACTCAGGTAAGGTTTTGTCAGGTGGCGTAGACTCCAATGCCCTACAAAGACCTAAAAGATTTTTTGGGGCAGCTAGAAACATTGAAGAAGGTGGATCGCTGACCATTGTAGGTACAGCTTTGGTAGACACGGGGAGTAGGATGGATGAAGTGATTTTTGAAGAATTTAAGGGCACCGGCAATTGCGAAATTCATCTTGACCGACGACTTTATGAGAAAAGGGTGTTCCCAGCTATTCAATTAAGTCGCAGTGGAACTAGAAAAGAAGAGTTGCTATTGCCTTCAGAAATATTGGGTAAAACTAGAGTATTGCGTCAATTTTTGTATGGCATGGATGAGATAGAAGGCATGGAATGGATCTTAAAAAATGTGAGAATGACTAAATCTAACGAAGAGTTTTTTAATGAAATGCATCGTGGTGGATAAAAGGAGCGATTATAATGAGTGCGTTGGCAAGCATACAAGCTTTTAATTTTTTATAGTTTTAGAAAGGATGACTTATGAAAATTGGTTTTATTGGTGCGTCTGGAATGATGGGGCATGGTATGGCCAAGTGCCTAGTCCGACACCAACACGAAGTGAGTGTATCAGTCAGAAACCATCCCCAAAAGGTCGCTGATTTATTGGCTTTGGGGGCTAAAGTTACTACGATAGACGCTATGGCGAACGAGGTTGAATGCTTGTTTTTATGCGTTACAGGCACCCCAGAAGTAGAAAACCTTATGGAAGCTGAGCATGGCATCTTACATTCAGGTCGTGCGGGATTGGTCGTGATCGATTGTTCTACCAGTGAGCCTAGCTCTACCAAGCGACTCCAGCTTTTGGCTGAACGCAAAGCCATGCACTTTATCGATGCACCTTTGGCACGCACCCCCGTGGAAGCAGAATTGGGTAAGCTGAACATCATGGTTGGTGCACCAGAAAGTCTTTTTCATAGATTATTGCCTATATTCCAATGTATGGCTGAAAATGTTTTTTGGGTAGGGGAGGTAGGGACGGCCCATACTTTCAAATTGTTAAATAATTTTATAGGACAAGCTATTGCCACAGCCACTGCAGAAGCCTTTGCGGTCGGTAGTAAGGCTGGGGTGGACCTCCGTCAATTGGTGTCTATCATTAGCGCGGGTGCGGTCAATTCAGGGATTTTTCAAATGATGGCAAAATCCTTAGACGGTCATTTGGATGGATTAAAATTTGAACTAGATAACGCACGCAAGGACATCCGGTACTACACCCACCTAGCTGAAGAACTGGGAGTGCCTAGCCTAGTTGGGGAATCAGTGCATCAGACCCTGAATTTGGCCAGTGCCTTGGGTTATGGTAAAAAATTTGTTCCGTCTTTGGTTGAAGCGCAGGAGAAAATTGCTCAAGTATCCATTGTTCCTAAATAAACCAGCCTATTCGTTCCGAATCACTGCACAAAGACGGTTGCATAACCCATTGGCCTCCTAGAACTTACATAACGCACTGATCTGACGGGTCAGAGAGTAGCTTGTGGAAGGTATTCGCCCATGGGTTGATCTGTTTGGATCTCCCAAAAACTCAATTTTTATCAAGCTATCAAACATTATGGAATCAAGATTGTACGGAAAAAAAGCCTTGGTCACCGCGGCCGGGCAAGGCATAGGTCGAGCCACTGCTGTGGCCTTTGCCAAAGCCGGAGCTGAGGTCATTGCTACGGACATCAATGAACATTTATTAGCCAGCCTACAAGAAGAAATCCAATGTCAAGTGGAAGTATTAAATGTTTTAGATGCCCGAGCTATTCAACAATGTGCGGATCAATATTCCGAGGTTAATGTATTGTTTAATGCCGCCGGTTTTGTGCATTCTGGAAATATTTTGGTTTGTACCGATCCAGAGTGGGATCTTGCATTCAATTTGAATGTGCGCTCACAATTTTGGACCATTCGAGCTTTTTTACCGGGGATGTTGGCGCGTTCTATGGGGAGCATCATCAATGTGTCTTCAGTAGCTGGTAGCATAAAAGGCGTCGCCAATCGCTTTGTCTATGGGACCACCAAAGCCGCAGTGATTGGCTTAACTAAGGCGATTGCCGCGGATTATGTGAATACTGGTGTGCGGTGTAATGCGATATGTCCGGGGACGGTCGATTCACCTTCTCTACGCGATCGGATGCGTAGCCAAGCTGAACTAAACGCACAAACTCCTGAGGAAGTTGAGAAAATTTTTGTCGCCAGACAACCCATGGGGAGGTTGGGGACGACACAAGAAATTGCCAGTTTGGCGGTTTATTTGGCGAGTGATGAATCCAGTTTTACCACGGGTGTCGCCCATATCATCGATGGGGGTTGGTCTTTATAAACATGCTGGCATCTTGGTTTCAGCGCAGGGAAAAGACCCCGAAAAGACCCCGAAGAGACCTATTGATCCGCTACTTTCCCAACAGAAGACCGTTGCACCATCGGCTGGTGCCGCTCGGTAAGCTGTCAAAGTACAAGGCTAGAGTGGTCGCCCCCAGCGGAATTT
>JASGCH010000089.1 GCA_030054245.1 Gammaproteobacteria bacterium
TCTATCTTCCCAAAATTTTTTCTGAATCGATTCTTGCACAGCTACAAATCCTTGTCCACCGTGAAGGTTGGCTAAGCGCACGCATTCGGATGCCAATTTTGCCACTAGAGACAGGTCTGGCCCCGACAGATCTAACAACAACAACATATTGGGTAATTCCGCAGATGGGGATTTGGTGGCATAACCGACAGCTCGTAAATAGCGTTTGTCTAAGTGCTCAAAGCCAGTTAATTGCACGACTTGTTCATCAAACAATTGTTTGATAGCCACTAATCCCAATACGCTGGTATGGTAATTACCAAAAAATTCCAAGCAAACCGTACGAGTATTTTGGGGGTAGGTGTGTAATACCCAAGTGGCGGAAACAATCAGTCCATCAGTACCTTCTTTTTGTACTCCCGGGAGCCCACCCAAAAACTTATCACTGACATCCTTACCTAAACCCACTTTACGAAACTCTTTTCCAGGGATTGACAAAATTTTACGATCTAGCAAGGTAGTGCCATTTGGCTGAAAATAACATAATTCAAAATGCGCCCAATCTTCTTCATGAATTTTTCCAAGATTATGATCTAAACGCGTCACTTCCAACCACAAACCTTGGGGATTGATCATACGCCAACTGTATAAGTTATCAACCGCAGTTCCCCATAAAACCGCTTTCTTCCCTCCAGCGTTCATGGCAATATTGCCCCCAATACACGAGGCACTCGCTGAGGTTGGGTCAACCGCAAAAACCAAACCCTGAGACTTTGCCATTTCGCTCACCGTTTGCGTAACTACCCCGGCCTGTGTCGAGATGGTAAAGGCTTTGCTGGGTTCTTTATGTAAATGCTTCAGTTGGATACAACTGACTCCTGAAACATCGAGCCATTTTTCAGTATTGATCACCACACTTTTCCATGTCAGTGGGATCGCTCCCCCGGTGTACCCGGTGCCCCCCCCTCTGGGAACCATGGTCAATCCCAGCTTGATACAAGTTTGCACCATCCGTTGGGCTTCCTCTGGACTATCCGGAGCCAATACCAATAGAGGGTATTCAATGCGCCAATCGCTGGCATCGGTTACATGGCTCACCCGTGAAAACGGATCCGTCAATATATTATTTTTAGCGGCTATCTTAGCTAAACTACTTACCGCCTTTTTACGCAAAGACACGAACTCCAAAAAAAAATCTTCAAATTTTTTTACAGCAAGGTAAGCTTCTTCCAAAACCAACCCAACTAAGTGGTTGTTTGCGTTATTGACCGCCCGACGACTCTCGATGGATTGTAAACGGTGGTGCAAAGCCTCCACCAACAAGGCTAAGCGTTTTTTATTGGACAATAAATCCTCTTGTAAATAGGGATTTCTAAGTACCACCCAAATATCGCCTAACACTTCAAACAACATTCTAGCCGAACGACCCGTTTTTCGTTCGTTTTGCAATTGAAGAAGCCATTGCCAAACTTTTTTCCCCAGCAAGCGAGAGACTATCCCCTCATCTGTAAGGGAAGTGTAATTATAAGGAATTTCGCGCATATATTCAAAAATTGAAGACCGCTACACCATGGGTTTTACCGCCGACTGTGTTACTAAAAAAAGACTACTGCGCCATCGGTTTTGCCACCGACTGCACGGTCAAATGACTGCGTTATGCGGTACTCACCAGCGAATGATCACCCCAGTAAATTCCGCTGGGGGCGTTCCGCTCAAGCCTTGTACTTGGGTAGCTCGTCGAGCGGCACCAGCCGATGGTGCAACAATCTTCTATTAACCTCGATCAGTGGACATCATCCATCGAGCCATTTCTAGACATTTATTGGAATATCCCCACTCGTTGTCGTACCAAGCCACCAATTTGACAAAATGAGCGTCTAACGACAAGCCCGCCTTGGCGTCAAAAATGCAAGTATGTGCATCTCCAATAATGTCAGTACTCACCAAATCCTCCTGGGAATAGCGTAAAACCCCGCGCAAAGAAGTTTCACTTTGAAGTTTTAATTCAGCGCAAATTTCATCATAAGTTGCTGGATGCGTTAATTCAGCTACTAAATCTATGACCGAACCGTTAGCCGTAGGCACGCGGTATGAAGTTCCCGTCAATCGACCATTTAAACTAGGGATCACCTTGCCAACCGCTTTAGCGGCACCTGTGCTGGTGGGGATGATATTACCAAACACCGAACGCCCCCCCCGCCAATCTTTGGCACTGGGAGCGTCTACCACTTTTTGAGTGGCAGTGGCGGCATGAATAGTAGACATCAGACCCCGATGAATACCCCATTTATCCTCAATGACCTTAGTCAAAGGTGCTAGGCAATTGGTAGTACAACTAGCGTTACTGACAATCTTCTGCCCTGCGTATTGATCATGATTTACGCCGTAAACAAACATAGGCGTATGATCTTTGGAAGGAGCCGACATCAGGACTTTATGAGCTCCAGCTTGTAAGTGTTTGCTGGCACTCTCCGCATCTAAAAAAAATCCAGTGGAGTCTATCACTAAAACATTCCCATAAGCTTGCCATGGTAGGCTAGCTGGGTCTTTAATTTGGGTTACCAAAATTTTGTGACCATTGACGATAATCCCCTGTTTATCTATTTGAATATCTCCCGGAAAACACCCATGAACACTATCATAGCGCAACATATAAGCCAAATATTCAACATCTAACAAATCGTTGATGGCGACCACTTCAATATCGCTAAAATTTTGCATGGCCGCACGCAAAATCATACGACCTATCCGACCAAATCCATTGATACCTATTTTAATGGTTGTCATAGTTTCTCCCAAAATTCTTATAGAAAAACGGTTGCGTCGTCAGCCGTTGTTACCACCCAGCTAGATTACAATCCAAAGGCTATTGCACTATAGGCTGGTGCTCGCGACTGCACCTCAGCTTGCATATACTCAATATGCAAGACCAACAAGCGTTATGACAGCTCACCGAGCGACACCAGCCGATGATGCAACAGTCTTGCCCTTTCAAAATCCACATTTTTATGCGTTCAAGTTATATCCAACCGTTCTTTACGCGATTAAAATCTGCCCACCCCAATCCTCAAACTGAGCTACATTTTGCCAATACATTCCAGCTTTTGGTAGCAGTGATCTTATCCGCACAAGCTACTGATAAATCGGTAAACCTAGTTACCGAAAAATTGTTTGCACAAATCACCACTCCCGAACAAATGCTGGCTTACGGTCTTCTACCATTGCAAGACAGCATTCGTACCATAGGATTATACAAAACTAAAGCTAAAAACATTCTAGCAACCTCTGCAATCTTGGTCAATAGATACCATTCTCAAATTCCTAACCAAAGAGAATCGTTAGAAACCCTACCTGGAGTTGGCAGAAAGACCGCCAATGTGGTTTTAAATATCGCTTTTGGTCAACCCACTATTGCTGTTGATACCCATGTATTTCGAGTTAGTAATCGAACGGGTTTAGGACCTGGGAAAACCCCTTTGGAAGTGGAAAACGCCTTACTAAAAGTGATACCGGAGGAATTTATATATTCTGCCCATCATTTGCTGATTCTGCAGGGTCGTTATGTGTGCAAAGCTCGTCGCCCACTTTGCGAGTTTTGCTCGGTAAAAGAGTTTTGCAACTTTTTCAACGAGTTGTAAAACCTTGGTATAACCGCGGCACCAGCCGTCGGTGCCATAGTCTTGTCTTTAGGATGCAACCATCTGGTTCATTTGGCTCTTGGGTGAGCTTTATCATAAGCTTGTGCCAACTTTTGAAAATCTAGGGAAGTATAAATTTGCGTACTTGACAAATTGGCGTGCCCGAGTAGTTCTTGCACAGCGCGCAAATTCGCCCCAGACTGCAAAATATGGCTAGCAAACGAATGTCTTAACTGATGTGGATGAATGGGCATTTTTAATTGAGCTAAAAACCCTCGCTTACGCACAATACTCCAAATACTAGCATAAGTTAAACGCCGACCATTGGCACCCGTAAACAAGGCATGATCTTCACTCTCATTGGATTTGCTAGGTCGCACCTCAAGCCAAGCACCCAAGGCTTCTAAAGCGTAAGAACCTATAGGCACTAACCTTTGCTTATCACCTTTACCCATAACCCATACCAATTTTGCCGATAGATCCACCCAAGCAGTCGATAAATGGGTTTTTTTCCAATCTAATTGACAAATTTCAGCGGCTCTTAACCCACTACTGTATAGTAACTCTAGTAACGCCTTATCTCGACAATTAAGCCAAATTTGTGCTGGCTTTGTCGATTGAGGAAAGCCATTTTTAATCAGCTGTTGGGCTTGTTCTACCGACAATGATTTGGGCAAACCCAAGGGCTTCTTGGGTGGTTTTACGCCTAACATCGGGTTATGAATGATCCATTGGTGTTGCCTTAACCATTCAAAAAAAACTCGCCAAGTTGACAGTAGTAAGGCAATGCTTGCCACACTAGATCCCTGCTGTCGCTTAGTACCCAACCATTTTCGAATATGCACCGTCTCAAGTTCAGACACACTCAGATTCTCCAGTTGCATAAATCGGTCAAGTTCCAGCAATCCTAAACGATAGATTTCTCGGCTACGCTTAGACAAGCTACTATCTTGTAGGTACTCGGTAACCCAGTTATTCATCGAAGCGTTGTTCATTTTATTTTTATTAGCATACAAGACAAAATATCGCTCAATTTCTCAATAATTTGATAATTATGTTGAGGCAAAAAACGCTGTGCATCTTCTGAAGAAAGTAATAAAAACCCTGAGTTAAAATTTTCAGAATCTCTTGACCATGGATGTAAAATAGGCGTAAATAAGGGGGCAACCACCGCAGAATTATGCAACTTTTGTGTATTTAATAAATAGGGTAACCCAGGTTGATGAATGTCTATATATATTGGTTTGGTCAAATATTTGATTAAATTTAAGGTCTCTTCGTCAAGACGAGTTACTAGCTCAGAAGAAAAATAGGTCGAATATGCCGTAGAGTCATAAATATAGACATCTGACAAAGAAAAAGCTTCTATTAGGCTTTTCTTTAGTTTGTCTAATGACAAATTTTTCTCACACAAAGTATTGCATAACCAAATGTGTAGCAAATCATAGGTCGCTTCATTTTCTCGGCTATTCTCGACATACCGTTCCAGCTGTTCTTCTAAAGACTCTAAATGGCTTTTTAATTGCTTATTTTTACTTTGCAACCAGCTTGCCTGTTGTTCTTGTAAATTTTTAACTCCTAGGGTATGCGTAACAAATAAGTCACAAGTTTCAAACAATTCAGAATGCTCGGCTAAGTAACGAGGATGATTTAATAAATACTCATAGATTTCTTTGTCATCCAGCATTTGATGTTACTAATTTTAAATAAACAAATGACACCACACGACCACCTATCATCATAAAGAAAATTGCCCCTGAAAAACTTGGGTGGCTGGGCCATTCAAATAGACCTGATCCGCCAAAAAACTGACTTTCAAATATCCGTGAATCGCTTTAAGAGGTATTACTTCCACGGTTTTATTCAATAGGTTCAAGATATTACCTGCTACCACTGCGGCACAAGCGCCACTACCACAACACAAAGTTTCTCCCACCCCCCTTTCAAACACCCTTAGGAAAATTTTATCACCAGAAATGATTTGCATAAACCCTACATTAACTTTGTTTGGAAAGAAGGGGTGTTCTTGCAAGCTAGAGCCTACTTCATGAACTGGGTAATTGGCTAGATCCTCAACGCAGATTACGGCATGAGGATTACCCATGGACAGTACACAAAAATCAAGCTTTGAAACATCAAAATATAGGTTTTTTGGATGCTTATTGATTAGGCTATGGAGGGTTAATCGCCATACCTGATTCCCTTGTTTTTCTCCGTATTGCTCATCAATAGGAATTAAATCCGCAGTAAACCCCGGATTCCCCATATTAACACTAACTTCGGTTGAACTGATACATTCTGCCAATATGATGCGATCTCTGAGTTTTAATTTTAAAATTTTGCTACGAGACAAGCCATAATCTTGAATGTATTGTGCCACACACCGAGCACCATTGCCACAATTTCCAGCCTCAGTGCCATCTGCGTTGATAATCAGATAATCAAAATCAGCTTGTAAATCCCCCCTACTTCGACGAATAAGCAGGACCTGATCAGCTCCTACACCGTAGTGTCTATCACACAGCATTTGATAATTTTCTGGTGTTAGGTGGTAATCTATATCTATTTCATTGATAACGACAAAATCATTGCCATTACCGTGCATTTTGGTAAACGGAAGCAACATTTTAACAACTATAAAAAAACTCAA
>JASGCH010000090.1 GCA_030054245.1 Gammaproteobacteria bacterium
AGCCTTGTACTTTGACAGTTCGCCCGGGCGGCGTAGCCGTAGGTGCAAAGGTCTCATAATCTATTCTCAACAAGCGCTTGTCTTAGCGTTTTATTTGCAGATGACGAGGTATAGCACCCATTGATTACCCATGATTTGGTATTGAGCCAATTGGTGTGAAGATCTACCTTTTTGATAAAAATATCATGCTCAATTAGATACCAGCTTTCATTCTTCAGCGGGAAAGCCATATACAATTCCTTCCCTATGTATTTTTTGTCAATGGTTAATCTGGATTTAAGTTGTACTCTTAGCGTATCTGAGTGGTTTTTGTGGTAGGCAATAAAATCGGCTCCTTGCCAATCATCGGCCAGCTTAATACAGTTATATCCATAGTCAGCAAGTATGCCGGAAATTTTTTGGAAGTTAAAGATTTCCTGTTGCCGAGCGTTGAGATCACTGTAATTAATTTTTTTAAGGTGCATAAATGTGCTTCTGCGTGAAAAAATGATTAACCACGGATTATGTAGTAGAAAGTAAATGACAATTTGGTAGGTTAATGCACATTGCCTGATCTGTTTTGGAAACTAATTTTACTCAATTTTTGGTTCAAAAAACCCATTTCACATAAATATATAACCTACTTATTTATAAAGGATCATTTGCATTTCATAGTTGAAAATTTGCTACGCAGTTGGACTTTAACCGCTAAACTCCACTTCTCCTACAACTTTTTTCTACTGCGTAATCTGGATTAAAGACTGCCAAGACCGTTGCACCATCGGCTACGCTTAGTTGAGTGCTTGGATTGGCTAACATCTGGCTGTCAGTGCCTCAGGTGGTTTTAGTTTTCCTTGATTTCACCCATAACTTAGCTAGCAGTGGCCAAGCCCAAACCAATAGACACACCACAGCCAAGCCCAGAGCAATAGGGCGTGCCAGAAAGGCACTCAAGTCTCCATTTGATTTGATCATGGAGGTGATGAAGTTTTCTTCCAGCATGCCACCCAAAACCACCCCCAAAATAGCCGGGGCGATGGGAAATCGATTGGCTTCCAAAATATAGGCCAAAATGCCAGCCACCAACATGATGCCCACTTCAAACATGGAGTTGTTGATGGCAAATGTACCCACTACACAAAAAAGCAAAATCAGAGGCATGAGTACTTCACGAGGCACCAACAAAACACGCTTGGCTACTTTGATGCATAAGATGCCCAAAGGAATCATGATGATGTTGGCAATGATGAACAGCAAAAACACGGCATAGATATTTTGGGGGTTGGTGGTAAAGAGCGCTGGCCCTGGGTTCAGGTTTTTCATGTACAATACGCCAATCACGATGGCGGTGATGGAGTCACCCGGAATGCCAAACACCAAGGCTGGAATCCATGCACCTGCCAGCGCGCTGTTGTTGGCTGAGCCAGATTCCACAATGCCCTCAACATGGCCCGTGCCAAACTTTTCAGGTTCTTTGGAAAACTTTTTGCTCATGGCATAAGACATCCAAGCGGCGATGTCTGCACCAGCACCTGGCAATGCACCCACCGCAGTGCCCAAAGCGCTACCTCGCAAAATTTGCTTTGGATATTTTTTGGCCAAGGCCCATTGCCCAGACAGCACACTGCCTACTTTTTCGACTACCAACTCGGCAGGAGGGTGGGTATTCACGACAAAGCGAATGATTTCTGAAATGGCAAACATTCCAATCATCATGGCAATCATACCAATGCCACCAGTCATTTCTGCATGGCCAAAAGTGAAGCGTGGAAAGCCTGCAGGATTGCCTAGGCCGACACATGCCACCAATAAGCCAAGCAGTAATGTGACGATGCCTTTGAGGGGTTGATCAGAAGTGATGAAAACTGCGCAAGTTAAGCCAAGCAGGACCAACCAAAAATATTCAAACGAACTAAAATTAAGGGCAAAGTTTGCCAATACTGGTGCGGCCAAGATGAGAACCACTGTACCAAATATCCCCCCAACTGCAGAAAAAACCAAGCCGGCACCTAGCGCCATTTCGGCCTGACCTTTTTTGGTCATGGCAAATGCTTCATCGGTGTAGGCAGCTGAGGCGGGTGTACCAGGAATTCTCAACAAGCAACCAGGAATGTCGCCCGAAAAAATAGCCATCGCAGTTGCAGTAACCATGGCGGCAATGGCTGGTATGGGTGGCATAAAAAATGTTACCGGAACCAGCAACGCAGTGGCCATGGTGGCAGTGAGCCCCGGCACTGCGCCGACAAACAAGCCATATAAAGAGGCAACCACCATCACCACGATGGTGTAAGGCTCAAAAACCATGGAGAATGCTTGACCAATGGCTGTCCACATAGGGAGGCTCCTAATTCATGTGAAAGACCATGGCACCAGCTGATGGCGCCATAGTCTTTGTGACTAACACTCAATAAGCGGTGTGAACAAGATCACCAAGCCCAAGGGGTGAGAACACCCCAAGGCAGGGGAACTCGAAGTAATTTGTAAAAAGCAAAATGCACGACCAAACTTGCCATCAACGCAACCATCAAGGCGCGTCGCCAACCCATCTGCAGTACCTTGAACAAAGCGACCAACATAAGAAAACTGGTGGGCAAGAACCCCAATGAATTTGCAAATACAATGTAGAAAACCACTGATGCCAATAGCGTACACAAGGCAAGGACATGTCGGGGTGAATGGACCCAATCTTCCCAAGTAAACCATGCGTTAGAAGTCTTGTGGCGAAGCAACCCTTTAATCATCAGCATAACACCCGTGATACAGAGACCTGTGGCAATGAGACCAGGGAACAAGGCTGGACCAACGGGTTGTCCGGGAATATTGGGAAATCCTTTGATAGCAAGGAGAACCGAGGTACCAAGTGCCAAAAAGATCAGACCAAAAATCGTGTCACTTATTTTCATGTACTCACTTGATCAAGCCGACGGCCTTCATAGTAGCGCCCAACTCGGCGTTTGACTTTAGCATGAATTTGGCAAAATCATCGGGTCCTGCATAGATGACGCCAAAGCCACGACTGGCCATGAAGTCGTTGTACTCTTTACTGGTAGCCACTTTGCGAACGGCTTCAGCTAACTTGTCTCGAATAGGTGCTGGTAAACCTTTGGGAGCTACAATGCCGCGCCATGCAGCCATGGTCCAGCTACTACCAATGGCCGACTTCAAGGTAGGGACATCGGGATAAAGTGCCGAAGGTTTGTCGTTCATGATGGCCAAACTTTTGACTTTGCCTGCATCGATCAGCGAACGGGCTTCAGGCAAGGACACAGGAGCTACCTCGATGCCACCTGCGACCATGTCTTGGAGTCCAGGGGCGGCACCATTGCTGGGCACCCATGGCAATGCTGCGGGGTCAATTTTTTGATCTCGTAGGAGACCTGCAATGGCTAAATGCCAAATTCCGCCTTGACCTGTGCCCGAGCCTTTGAACTTACCGGGATTGGCTTTGATGGCTGCCAACAATTCATTGACGGTTTTGTAAGGTGAATCAGACCGCACTTGAATACCTGCTGGATCAGCGTTGACCAAGCCAATGGGGGTGTAGGAGGCGCTAGTGATGTCGGTTAATCCTTGCCAATGCATCATGCCAATTTCAACGGTTGCTAAACCAATGGTGTAGCCGTCGGGTTGGGCTGTAGCAATGGCCGAATGCCCCACAACGCCACTGCCTCCCGTTCGGTTAACGACTGTGACAGGCTGACCCAAGTCTTTTTCAAGTAAGCTACCAATGATGCGCGCGGTGGCATCGGTTCCGCCACCTGCGCCCCATGGTACGATAAGGGTAATAGGACGCTCTGGGTAGTTTTGTGCAACAGAAGGCAAAGGACTCAAAAATCCCAACATGCCCAATAGAGCACCAAGCAGTAAACGGCGACGGGGTAATGTAAACATAAGGTACTTCTCATTAGAAAGACTGATAAGACCTTGACACAGCGACTACGCCGCGGTGCAACGGTCTCGCATATTAACATAAAAGCATTGTATGCCAAAAAACGACTATTTTATTCGCGTTAAAAATATTTTTTTGAAACCTTGAACCGGCCAACGGTCTTGCCTTGGCGGAACCATCTAGGTCCTCATTTTGGCGGCTAGCGCGTGAGCTTCTAAGCCTTCGTTTAGAGCTAACTGGTGGGCGTGTTCTCCTAAAATGGTGGCTCCTCGGGTACTGATTTCTATGACTGAGCTCCGTTTTTGGAAATGGAGTACACTGAGTGGAGAGCTAAAGCGCGCGGTGCCAGCAGTTGGTAGCACATGATTGGGTCCGGCACAATAATCTCCTAAACTTTCGCTGGAATAAGCTCCTAAAAAGATGGCACCAAAATTATCTAAATGTTGGCTGTGTTGCTGAGGGTTCTCACAAGCTATTTCCAGATGTTCGGGTGCATTTTGGTTGATGATGGTATAGGCACAGTGAAAGTCCGGTACATAAATCAGTGCTCCGCGATTTTGAATCGACTGTGCAATGAGGTTTTTACGGGGTAGGCGGTCCAAAAATAGGGGGAGTTTTTCTTGAACTTCTTGTAAGTAATCTAAACTTGGACTCACCAAAATACTTTGCGCCCATTCGTCGTGTTCAGCTTGCGCCAATAAATCCATAATCACCCATTCTGTGGGGCAGGAACCATCTGCCAAAATCACCACTTCGCTAGGACCGGCTATCATATCAATGCCCACTTGCCCAAATAAAATTCTTTTGGCTTCAGCTACATAAGCATTACCTGGACCGGCAATGAAGTCCACTTTGGGGATAGTCTGGGTGCCAAATGCCAAAGCCGCGATGGCGTGAGCTCCTCCCACCGTAAAAACTTTGTCGATGTTTGCAAGATAAGCGGCCGCTAAAACCAAGTCATTGCGTTTACCTCCGGGAGTGGGTACCATCATATAAATATGTGGAACACCAGCAATCTTGGCTGGAATGGCGTTCATCAATACAGAAGAGGGGTAACAGGCTTTCCCACCAGGAATATAAATACCCACCGATTCGATGGCTCTCACCACTTGCCCTAATTTATTACCAAATTCGTCTTCGTATTGCCAGCTTTGACCGCTCATTTCCAATTGTTTTTGATGAAAGCGGGCTATCCGTTCTTTGGCAAAATGTAAAGAATCCCGAATTTGACTGGGTAATGATTGGTAGGCTTGGGCTAATTCGGCGTGCTCAATGACCAAATCTTGAGTGTGGAGTACGGGGTGCCCATCCAATAGACATACATATTCCAACAAAGCAGAGTCGCCTCTTAGTTTAATTTGTTCAATAATACCAGATACTTGTTCTGTAATGAGTCGATTGGTTTGAGGATCATGAGCGAGCAAAGTCTTTAAGGTATCCTCAAATCCTGGATCGGTAGCATACATTAAGCGTATATTATTCATGAACCACCTTTCTTAATTTTTGAATAAACGCATTGATGGGTACGCTGTTAAACTTGAGAGCTGTTTGATTGACGATGAGTTGGGCACTAATGGGGTGTATCAATTCTACTTCGACCAAACCGTTGGCCTTGAAAGTCTGCCCAGTTTCTAATAAATCAACGATGACATCGCTTAGTCCGGTTAAGGGAGCCAATTCAATACTCCCATACAATTTAATAAAATCTAGATAAACCCCCTTTTTTGCAAAGTGATTTTCTGTTAAACGCGGGTATTTGCTGGCTACACGCAAACGGCGTCCTTGTTGGCTTAGGGTGGCATAGTCGGCTAACTTATCCTTGGGAGCCGCGACCACCAGCTTACATTGAGCTATAGGTAAACTGATAGGTTGGTAAATTCCTTCACATCCTTGTTCTAGTAAAACATCCAGACCCGCAATGCCCAATTGAGCGGCTCCGTAGCGAACATAGACGGGAACATCTTGTGCACGGACCAAAATTATCTTCAAGGTTTCCTCACAGGTTGCCAAAATAAGTTTGCGTGAGTGTTTGATATCATGGATTAAATGAATGCCAATTTTGTTCAATAAAGGCATGGCTTCATCAAATATTCTACCTTTTGATAAAGCCAGAGTCAGCGTTTGCATATTCTGAACCAGTCGAGTGTTATGTACTTGGTGTTGATTTTAAAGATTGCCATTCTTCTTCAGTATAAGTTTTTAGAGATAAGGCATGAATTTCTTCGTTTGCCAATTGCTGGGCTAGAATGGCATAGACTTTGCGGTGTCGTTGTAGCCGATTCAGTAGCCTAAAATCATTTGAAATGAGGGTTACAAACCAATGTCGACCATCGGATTCAACCTCTATTTGAGGGCAAGA
>JASGCH010000091.1 GCA_030054245.1 Gammaproteobacteria bacterium
TATTCCATTCCAAAATTCCTCCCTTTTAGCTACATCACCATTACTAGCTTTTAGCCCTATATGCAACAATTGGGCGGCGTCATAACCTTGTACTGCATAAACATCAGGTTGTAATTTGAAACTCGTAGCGTAAGCTGAGCGAAAAGCATTATTGATGGGTGTATCTATATTATCTCCATAGTGTAAAGTCGTCAACATGCCATCGGCAGAAGAACCTTGTGCCTCCAAAGTACCATCTGTTAAAAATCCAGCGCCATACAAAGGAATTAATTTTTTAAGACCTGCCTGATCGTAATCTTTGACCAATTTTACGGCACCACCACCCGCAAAAAAGCTATAAACGGCATCCGGTTTTAAGGTAGCAATTTCCGTTAATAACGCTTGGAACTCTACGCTAGGAAATGGCAATGTCAGGTCCTTAATAACTTGTCCACCAGACTTTTCAAAGGCATCCTTAAACCCACGAACAGACTCGTCTCCGGCGGCATATTTCCAAGTTATGGTTACGACTTTTTTATGTCCCTTTTGAGCCATGACTTGTCCCATAGCATAACCGGGTTGCCAATTGCTAAAGGAAGTTCTATAAATATTTTTAGAACAAAACGCTCCAGTAATAGTGTCGGCCCCGGCATTCGGGACAATCAATAAAGAGTTGGTATCATTAGCTACTTTCGCCATAGCCAGCGCCACCCCAGAATGCACTGAGCCCACCAACACATCGACCGCATCCCTTTTAACCAATTTATTAACATTATCGGTAGCTTTGGAAGGTTCAGATTCGTCATCGATTTTAATGTATTCAATCTCTTTACCAACTAGTTTACCACCCTGTTGGCTAATATATAAACGGAAACCATTCTCAATGGCGACGCCTAGAGCGGCGAATGTTCCGCTGTACGGCAACATCAAACCAACTTTTATTTTAGCTTTGTTTTCTTGAGCAGACGCCGACAGCGTCATGACACTCACTATGAGCACCGAGATCAACTTGAATGCCCCTTTATTTTTATTGAACATAAGTCCTTTCGTTAGAAGTAAATCGACGACATCCAAGGAGCCAGAGTACAAGCTACCCACTGTCGGGCAAATTGGCATCAAGCTACCCATTCATGCTATACATAAGCTCTATTATAGCACCTACTTGAGTAGGTTTGATTATGTACTAGGCTGGTGCCAATGGTTCAACAGCCTTATCACAGCTCACCGAAGCACTACAACCAAAAGACCATTGCACCATCGGTTGGTGCTACGGTTGTCAAACTACTGCGTTATGTAGGTGCTTAAGTTCGTTGCGCTATCCATTGCGCTTCCGCTCCCAGTCTTGCATATACTCAATAAGCAAGACTGGGAGCGCCCACCATGATCCTCCCAGTAAATTCCGCTGGGGGCGTACGCGGAAGCCTTATACTTTGACAGCTCACCGATCGGCATCAGCCGATGGTGCAACCGTCTTACCAATGGCACAACGGATTTACTATTGAACCGAACGAATAAAACTCGCCACTCGTTCTAAAACCTGATGGCGTTGCTCAAAATGAGGATGGTGCCGAGAATCGGGAAGCATAAAAACCTGTGCCTGCGGAACACGCTGGGTCACAGCCTCTATTTGTTGCTGGCTACCATATTGATCGTGTTCCCCTTGAATAAGTAAAACTGGACAAGTAATAGCCTCTAGTCCAGACTCCATGTTCCAATGCCTAAAATCATCCGATAACCACATTCCATGCCAAGCTGGAAATATTATTTGCCAATTTTTATGCCATTTAGCCATTTTCTGATGCCAATGGCCCTCCGGCGGATGAAGCAACAACTTACCAATGCTAACCAAGGTTTGTTCCTCAACAAACACATGCGGAGCTATAGCGACAACGCCGGCCACGGCATCTCCAGCTATCATTGCATAATATAAGGCAATGGTCGCACCATCACTATGACCTACTAACCAAACCGGGCGATCAACCGCTTGAGATCGCAAAAATTCAGGCAAAAACCGCCTACCTTGCTCTTCCAGATAATCAAAAGGCAGACAATCCTCTGGGTTTAATAGACCATAACCTAAAGAGGAATTACCATACCCGTGGCGAGAATAGATAAGAGCAGGCAATTGTGTTTGAAAACACAATTGCCTTGGAAAATCTTGCCACATACCCGCACAACCTAGCCCCTCATGCAAAAACAGCAAATACTTTCCCGCCTTTTCAACGACACCCCGCTCAGCTCGGTTAAGCCATACACACTCTAGTAGCTCCATGGATTCATGTCAAAAGGCTATCGCACCTCATATCAAAGACTATTGCAACATCGGCTGGTGCCGCGACTGCACTACCCAATTACTGCGTTATGCGGTACTCACCAGCAAATGATCATCTTCGGAAATGAAGCGGATGGCGTGGTGCGCGGAAGCCTTGTAATTATGACTGTATGACAGCTCACCGAGTGACACCAGCCGTTGGTGCAACAGTCTTGAATGTAACCAATGGTCTAGCTGTTACTTCTTAGCTTCCTCTTTTTTCATGCCGTCTTTGTTATCTTTTTTAGCGGCCGCTTCTTTCTTAGCTCCATCCTCTTTTTTATCCCCAGCCGCATAGCTAGAAACAGACACACCAGCAATCATTAAAGACGCCAACAACATAGCTAATTTATTCATATAGTTCTCCCAAAAAAAAAAAAAATCAATACCAAAAAACCTCGGCGATCAAGCATTATCCACCGGCATTATGGCCAAAATTTAGCTCATTATTCATTTGCAATTATTTACTCTACAAAAAATTTCACATCAATTTTGCCAAAACCAAACTGTCGAATCACCGTATTAAAATAATCTTCACCAGCAATAAAGCAATCCATTGACGAGCTTTGCTCGTCAATGGATTTAACCGATGATCTGACTGTTACTTCTTAGCTTCCTCTTTTTTCATGCCGTCTTTGTTATCTTTTTTAGCGGCCGCTTCTTTCTTAGCTCCATCCTCTTTTTTATCCCCAGCCGCATAGCTAGAAACAGACACACCAGCAATCATTAAAGACGCTAACAACATAGTTAATTTACTCATCATAATTCTCCAAAAATAAAAATACAGTATCCAAAAACCTAGACGGTTGGATGTTATCGACACGCATTATAGCTAAAATTTAGCTCATTATTTATCTTATAAGAAAAAATTTAGAGAGATTTTTCAAACATCGCACACTAGTTGCCTATATAAGTAGCTAATTTATTTTATAAATCATAGGAATATGCCAATGCCATCACGATCTGTCAAGTGACTGCGTTATGCGGTTCATCTTCAGAAATGAAGCGGCTTGCGTCCAGTCCAGCCTTGTCATTAGCTCATCAAAGTGGCACCAGTCGATGATACAACGGTCTTGAGTGTCTACCATAATCGAAACTGAGCGTTGGCAGTTTGAAAATAGATACCTTATAGGTTTGTTATCCATATATAATACCTACAATAGACCTTTGCACCGACGGCTGGTGCCGCCGCTTGGACGAACTGCCAAATGACTGGGTTGTATAGTTCGCCCCGAATGATCATTTGAGTAAATTCCGCTGGTTGTGTCAAATCAAGCCTTGTAATTAACCCATCGAGCGGCGTAGCCGATCATGTAACAGTCTTCCTATCAACCCGTAGCATCGCTAGACCATCCTTCAAGATGGGATGGTGTCGCTAGATTTATGCATTCGCTGGAGCGAACCCCTTAACGCGGTTATTGAAAAACTGACTATGAAACCAGATACCCAATCTTGGGGCATTCAATTTCTTAACCCTAGAATAAGACCCGATTAAATAGGATTGTATCATTGGATTTATTTATGGATTTTGTACATATCATCACAAAAATAAGTGTATTCGCGATCCCTGTATTGCTAGCCATCACTCTGCATGAAGCGGCCCACGCTTGGGTAGCTTATAAACTCGGTGATGATACTGCAAAAAATTTGGGTAGAGTGTCATTAAATCCTTGGAGTCATGTAGATATATTGGGCACTATCGTATTACCATTGGGTTTATATGTTTTCACTGATGGAAAGTTTTTATTTGGCTATGCTAAACCCGTACCGGTCAATTATTACGCACTCAACAACCCTAAAAGAGATATGTGTTTGGTAGCTGGTGCTGGGCCACTATCTAATTTTTTTCAAGCAGCGTTGTGGCTGTTTTTTTTACAGATGTTGATGTTGGTTGAGTCAGAAACCCGTTTTTTTTACGAAGTGGCTAAAGCCGGCATTATGGCCAATATGGTCTTATTTGCTTTTAACCTTTTTCCACTCCTCCCCTTAGATGGCGGTCGCGTATTAGCCGGGATTGCCCCTCAATCCTTAGGGTATTGGCTAGGTAAAATAGAACCCTACGGAATCTACATCGTTTTGTTACTTTTATACATCAAAGCGCTGGATACATTTTGGTTATATCCTATCATCACCGGTTCTCTGCAGTTATTGCAAACCCTCATGCCATTTACCAATCCCCTATAAATGAATGATTTAGAGAGAAAACGCGCCCTATCCGGAATGCGCCCCACTGGGTCCCTACATTTAGGTCATTACCACGGTGCTTTAAAAAATTGGCTCAAGTTGCAAAACGAAGTCGATTGTTTTTATTTTGTCGCTGACTGGCACGCGTTGACCACCCATTACGATGAAATTCAGATCATTCAAAAACATGTGATCGATATGGCAACGGATTGGTTAGCGGTAGGCTTAGATCCACACAAAGCTACTTTATTTGTACAAAGCAAGATACCCCAGCACGCTGAGTTGTTTACATTATTATCTATGCACACTCCTCTGGCCTGGTTAGAGCGAGTCCCAACCTATAAAGACCAGCTCCAAAAACTACAAACCAAAAATTTATTGACTTACGGTTTTTTAGGTTACCCGTTGTTACAAGCCGCGGATATTTTGGTGTACAAAGCCCATTTTGTACCGGTTGGTGAAGATCAACAAAGCCATGTTGAAATGACTCGCGAAATAGCTAGACGATTCAATTTTTTATATGGCGATCGACAAAAATTATTAACCCGCGTTGAGGGTATTTCCAAGTCATTACCGTCTGATCTGTGGAATGATATCCAGAAAGTGCGCCAAGACTACCAACTGTTGGGTATCACTCATGCGTTTACCAAAGTTTCTGAATTAATAGAAACCCATCATCTGTCTTTAGAAGATCAATCGGCGTTGCTGGCTTATATGCACGGCACTGGCTATCCTGTTTTGATTGAACCTCAAGTGTTATTAACCGAAGCCAGTAAGCTTCCTGGTTTGGATGGGCAAAAAATGAGTAAAAGTTATGGAAACGCTATAGCCCTTCGATCCAAAAAAGAGGAAATAAAATCTAAAATCAATAAGATGCCTACTGATCCCGCACGCATCCGCAAAACCGATGCTGGGGAACCCAACCGTTGTCCAGTTTGGGAATTTCATAAGGTTTACTCAACTCCTTCCACTTTGGAATGGGTAGCGAATGGTTGCCGTCAAGCCAAAATCGGTTGTTTAGAATGTAAAAGCCCGTTGATCGACAGTATTGCCGAAGAACAAGAAGTTTTTATCGAAAGAGCCGAACCTTTTTTACAAAAACCGGCGTTGGTCCAAGATATCTTAGACGATGGTTCACAAAAAGCACGCCAAAGCGCTGAAACTACTCTGCGTGAAGTTCGACAAACACTAGGACTATAAAAATGCTTTCCTCTAATCGAACCCCATATTGGCTACCCATTATTTTATCCTCTATCGTTTTGCTCATCACGATGGGGGTAAGGCAAACGACGGGGCTGTATGTAAGCCCCATCAATACTACCAGTCAATTGGGTATTATAGATATTAGTCTGGCGCTAGCCATCGCCCAATTTACTTGGGGCGCCGTACAACCCATCGCTGGCGTCTTAGCCGACAAGTGGGGAGAAAGACCCGTGCTCTTTGCGGGTATAGGGTTATTTATTGCGGGACAACTTTTATCACCTTTTTTGGTTTCAAAGTGGGGAATTATCTTAACTTTTGGACTATTAACTGCCGCTGGAACTGGTATTTGTGGATTTTCACTCCTGCTGGGGTTAGCGGCTAAAAGATTACCTGCTGAAAAACGCGGATTGGCATCTGGAATCATCAACTCTGGGGGGTCCATGGGACAATTTGTTTTTGCCCCTATGGTACAAAAATTTATTCAATTAAGTGGCTGGATGAATTCCTTACTTTACACGGCCTATATTAGCTTAATT
>JASGCH010000092.1 GCA_030054245.1 Gammaproteobacteria bacterium
TTATAGATAATACCGTATTTACCAAGCCGTTTTCCTCTACGGAGTTAAAAAATTTTCTTGAGCACTTTGAAAGTCAACGAGTGATCATCAAATACCATCAGAAACTCTTTGAAAAATACTGGGTTTTGTGTTATTTAAAAGCAAGTGGACAAACGATTTGGTCGGCAGAAGTGAGTAAGGTCGGGAATGGTCAGGTAGTGTATTGCCAGCTACCGGAACTACCTTTAGAGATAGAGATCAGCCATGATGTGGGTATCTATCTTAAACCGGGGGATTGGGTGAAGATAGAGTTGCTAACGGTTGATACACTTCGGTTGCAAGTGGTGGCAAGTTTACTGCAAAAGGTTGATGTAAGTGGGGGAGTGGGCTCTAAAACTCCTTTTGTAAATTGATTCCATAGAGATGGCCAGTTCGCCACGGTGAAACCAAGTAGCTGTGATTTTTCAAAGTGAGTCCATAAAAATAAGTGAGGACACTGGATTTTTCAGTTTATAATGGCTTAATGGCTATAAGATGGTTGCGCCATATCGGCTATGCCACTCGGTGAGTTGTCAAAGTACAAGGCTTCCGCGTACGCCCCAAGCGGAATTTACTGGGGTGATCATTCGCGGGTGAGTACCGCATAATGCAGTAATTTGACAACCGCGGCACCAGCCGATGGGCGCAACCGTTTTGCTATACGAGCTTCGTATCTTCTCAAAGTTTTATATTTTTATATTTGGGGGCAAATATGACAAAAAAAAGCGAGCATGGCAGTTCTCAGGGAGGCGATCAGCCCCCTCGTCCTGACTCTTCTAGTCCATCATGGGGTGCTCATCCACTCTTTTCCGAAAGTCATGCTGAGAGCATTTGGCTGGCTGGCTTAGCGTTTTACCAAAAATCTCAAGAAGAAGGGGGGAAGGCTATCGAAAAATACTTTAAAGATGGGCAGGCTTTAACTGAAAAAATGCAAGCCAATTTACAGAAACAAATCAGCCAACTTTACGATACAGGTAACCAAGTTTTACAAAATACTGGGATAGCTTCGCTTCCTAAAGTGGGTACTGATATATCATTTTTACCTGATAATTTATCTGAAAAAATTTGGCAAGTGGGTATTCTGATGTTTCAGAATGCACAAAAAGACGGAAATAAGGTATTTGATGAATTTTGTAAGGAAGGGAAGGTTTTGGCAGAAAAAATGCAGGCCAATGTACAAGAGCAATTGAATAGTTATACCGACATCACTCAACAAGGTTCTAAAATCACTAAAAACCAGAACATGGCTTTGGGCGAATGGGGTGCATTAACTCAAATATTTGACCATAAAGTGGCTAGTTCATTACAAAGACTCGCTATACCTACTCATGAAGTGGTAAAAACTCTCCAATCTAAGATAGACGCACTGGAAAATAAGTGCCTTGAATTACAAAACCACCTATTAAAATTAGAGCATGGAATGGAAGCCATAAAGGGTGCAAATGTAGCTACAAACTCAGTGGAGGCACCTCCCGCTGAGACGAAACCAACACCTACTAAGAGCTCTAAACCTAAGTGATGATCCAAAGACTGTTGCGTCATCGGCTGGTGCCGCGATTGTCACATTACTGTGTGATGTATGTGCCTCAGTTGATTGCGTTATCTATTGGGCTTCCGCTACCAGTCTTGTAATTATGACAGCTCACCGAGCGGCAACAGTCTGGTCTATGGTAACTTCCATTTTGTCAATTTAGTTAAATAGTCATGGTAAAAAAACCACCCAGACAGACTGTTCAGAGAATATTGGACGAGAGTTTAAAGCTTTTGAATATATTTGGTGAGCCTAGTGCTTCGACTACGGTGATCGCTCATGCACTAAGAATAAGCCCAGGTAATTTATATTACCATTTTGCGTCAAAAGATGCCTTGCTGGAAAAACATTTTGATGACTTTCAAAAGGGTCTAAGTGGTTATCTTGACCAAGCCCCATTGGTTACTAACATCGATGAACTTAGCAATTTTTTTCGTGAGCTTTTCGAAATTATATGGACCTATCGGTTTTTTTATCGAGATCTGAACCATTTGCTTTCCAGAAATGAGAAGCTGGAAATGGGGGCTAAAGTATTGTTCAATCAAAAAGAACAAGCTTTGGAGACCATACTGAATAATTTTAGGACTTTGAAAATCATATCTTTGAATGAAGCAGAACGCTCCAGAGTCATCACACAAATGATGGTTATTTTTACTTGGTGGCATAATCATTGCAATGCACTGCTACCTAGGTTTGAGTATGAAGGACCGTCCTTTGAAAATGCGGCTAATGTCAAAGGGGTGAGCGTTTTGTTGGGCGTATTCCTCCCTTATATTAAGGGTAGCCATAGAGCCAGATTGGAACATATTATGGGTACGCTTAATACAAACGCTGAGGTTAAACCAAAAACTGCAACCAAGAGAAAGTGGGAACCAACGGGCGTTATGACGGATAGAGTAAAGAGAGCATCCGGACATACGGTTCAGAGAATATTGCACGAAAGTCTAAGGCTTTTGAATGAAAAAGGTGAACCTGGTGCCTCGACCACGGTAATGGCTGAGGCATTGGGAATAAGCCCAGGTAATTTATATTACCATTTTGCCTCCAAAGATGCCTTGCTAGAAAAACATTTTGATGACTTTCAAATGGACCTAAGTGACTATCTTGACCAAGCCCCATTGGTTACTAACCTTGATGAGCTTAGCGATTTTTTTCGTAAGCTGGTAGAAACTATATGGACTTATCGGTTTTTTTATCGGGATCTGAACCATTTGCTTTCCAGAAATAGGAAGCTGGAAATGGGAGCTAAAGTATTGTTCAATCAAAAAGAACAGGCTTTGGAAAAAATATTGAATAATTTGCAGGATTTGAAAATCATATCTTTGAATGAAGCAGAATGCTCTCGAGTCATAACGCAAATGCTGGTTATTCTTACTTGGTGGCACAATCATTGCGATGTGTTCCTACCTAAAGTAGGATCTGAAGTACCCGTCGTGGAGAATAGGGCTAATCTCAAAGGGGTGAGCGTTTTGTTGAGCCTACTTTTACCCTATACTCGGGGCGATCCTAAAGCCAAGTTGGAACATCTTATGGATGCTCTTAATAGCAACGCCGTGGCTAAACCCAAAACTGTAGCCAAGAGAAAAATACCGTTATCTCGCTAGCTGGTTCACATTTCAAGACTGGTTGCACCGAGTGGCGCCAGCCGAGGGTGCAACCAGTCTTTTATAAGTTATTCGGTAACCAAAATGCGGTTTTTTCTTGGGTGCTCCCTTGCTTGTGTGCCAGCTTGCGGAGTTGATCTTCACCAATCTTTCCTACATTGAAGTATTTAGATTGTGGATGACTAAAATAAAAGCCACAAATGCTAGACGCCGGAGACATAGCCAAATTTTCTGTCAGCGATAAACCAATAGCCGTACCATCAAGTTGTGTAAACATAGCCTCCTTGACCTGATGATCTGGACAGGAAGGATACCCTGGAGCTGGGCGGATACCCTGATACTTTTCTTGAATTAAATCTGCTAAAGAACTGTTTTCCTCCTTGGCATACCCCCAGAAATCTTTTCTAACGCGTTCATGGAGATACTCGGCTAGGGCTTCAGCCAAACGATCGCTCAAACTCTTGAATAAGATAATATCATAATCATTGTGTTGGGCTTCAAATTCCCGAAGGATACTAGAAGTCGCATCTCCGGCGGTTAAGGCGAACATACCGATGTAATCCTGATAACCGATAGGTGCAATAAAATCAGATAAACACAGGTTCGGGTTGAGAGCTGGTTTGGGGATTTGTTGTCTGAGTCCATACCAGACAAAAGCCGGGTTTTGTCGCTTGGCATCGTGCCAAATAATAATGTCTTCCTCTTGGCTATTAGCGCCATAAAACCCGACTATAGCTTTGAGACTGAGCCACTTGTAATGGATAATCCGATCTAACATAGCCTGGGCGTCCTGATAAACTTTTTGTGCCTGCTCTCCCACCAGAGGATCCTGCAATATTTTGGGAAAATTACCATGTAAATCCCATGTTTGAAAAAATGGACCCCAGTCTATGTATTTGGCTATCGTTGCCAGATCGAGGTTGTTAAGGGTTCTATTGCCTAAAAATTTAGGTTTAGGGGGAGTGTATTGGGTCCAATCGATAACCAAGCGTCTTTTTTTGGCTTCTTCATAGCTTATGAGGTGGGTGACTTTTTGAGCGTGTAAATTTTTGAGACGGGCTTGTTCAGAAACGACTTCATCAATAAAATCCTGTTTGAGGGAGGACATTAACTTCTGCGCCACACCTACTGCTCTCGAGGCATCTGCGACATATACGGTGGGACCCGTGTAATGCGGTGCAATTTTGACCGCTGTGTGCACCTTACTGGTAGTGGCCCCACCTATGAGTAAGGGTATTTTGCGAGATTCAATCCATGGAGTGTTCGACATTTCTTTAGCGACATACTCCATTTCTGCCAAGCTTGGGGTGATTAATCCAGATAATCCAATCATATCGACCTGTTCTTGTAGGGCGGTTTGAATAATTTGATGAGCTGGCACCATCACTCCCATATTAATAATTTCAAAATTATTACATTGTAAAACCACGGCAACGATATTTTTACCGATATCGTGTACATCACCTTTGACAGTGGCTAGCAGGATTTTACCCTGAAAAGCGTTTTGGTTACTGCGTTCTTTTTCTAAGGCGGGCATTAAAAAATGAACGGCTAACTTCATTACTCTAGCACTTTTTACGACTTGTGGTAAAAACAATTTTCCCTCGGCAAACAAATCACCTACTTGACTCATTCCAGCCATCAAATCGGTTTCTATAATGCTTAGTGCACTCCTATTTTCTTGTTCAGCGAGTGTCAAGGCTTCATGAATGTCCTCTTCAATAAAATCAGAGATGCCGTGAACCAGGGCGTAAGCCAATCTTTGTGGATTAGGTAATAATTCTTGGTGGTTAAATCTCCAATTGAGAAGAGTGGGCTGTACTGATTTTTCGGATTGATAGGTTTGTGCTAGACCAAGCAATGTTTCTACCGCATCATCAGATCGATTAAAAATAACCGCCTCTATGGCGTCTCTTAGGTCTTGACGGATAGATTCATAGGAAATGAGAGGACCTGCATTGACTATGCCCATATCCAAGCCGGCTTTGATGGCATGAAACAGAAAAACAGAATGAATCAGTTCTCGAAAATGATTATTTCCGCGAAAACTAAAGGATACATTAGAAATTCCCCCCGAAACTTTGGTACCAGGTAAATTTTCTTTAATCCAAGTTATGGCTTTGATATAATCTAAAGCATAATTTTTATGTTCTTCTATGCCAGTGGCTATGGCAAAAATATTGGGATCGAAAATAATGTCTTCAGGTGGAAAATCAATTTCTTGGGTTAAAATGGTGTAAGCTCTTTGGCAAATTTCAATTTTTCTATGGTAACTGTCGGCTTGCCCAGCTTCATCAAAAGCCATGACAATGCAAGCCGCCCCATAACGCCTGACGAGTTTGGCTTGATGTAGGAAGGCAACTTCGCCTTCTTTTAAGCTGATAGAATTGACAATGCTCTTACCTTGAACGCAACGCAACCCGGCTTCAATAATCTGCCAATTTGACGAATCAATAACGATAGGAACTTTGGCAATATCGGGCTCACTGGCGATTAGATTTAAAAAATCGGTCATGACTTTGGGACCATCCAACATGGCTTCATCCATATTGATATCAATCAGTTGGGCGCCATTTTCGATTTGTTGTCTAGCTATTTTCAAGGCACTGTCATAATCGCCGTTGATAATGTTTTGGGCAAATACTTTAGAGCCGGTAACATTGGTGCGTTCGCCGATATTAACAAACAAACTGCTTCGATCTATTTCAAAGTGCTCTAAGCCAGATAGCTTAAGCGGAGGGTAGGTGGTCATGGATAAAGTAATATAATGATTGAAAATCCCAGATATGAAGTGCTGTGGCTGTGTATGGGGTTTACTGCTGGATGGCGCAAGGAATGGTGTGGTTGTATTCTTGGGTGCCTTGTTGAACTAGACTGCAATTACAATAGATATGTTTGATAGAGTAAAAAAGGACATCAAGAGTATTTTAGAAAGAGACCCAGCCGCTAGAAATGCTTTAGAAGTGGTGGTTTGCTATCCAGGGTTTCACGCCATTATATTTCACCGCTTAGCACACTGGTTATGGACGCACCGGGTGCGGTTACTAGGGCGAATCATC
>JASGCH010000093.1 GCA_030054245.1 Gammaproteobacteria bacterium
ATGTTCTAAATTCATTACATTCCTATTTCTATCCAATAAGCAAAGAAAACAGAGCCACTACATGTTCCATGGTCACCCAACAACCCTTAGGTTGTTGGGCAATAGCCATGAATTTTTTCTAGCTTATATTGTACAATACATACATTTGGTCATTTTGCGTGCTGTATTTTAGGTAGCGATACTTTTACAGCGGACTTAACGAGGCTTTTACACCTACGGCTATACGCCGCTGACTGCACTTCCGATCGCTGTTCTTGCATATAGAAACTGTTGCACAAATCGGACGAACTACCAAAGTACAAGGCTTCCGCGCACAAAGCAACCAGCTGAATTTACTCAAATGATCCTTCGCTGGTGGGCGCTGGCTGGTCTTGCATATTGAGTATATGAGAGCACAGCGAGCGCCCTAGCCTTGTAATCAGGTAGCTTACCAAGCGGCAAAGCCGTAGGTGCAAAGGTCACTTGCTACTTTCTATTTATTTTCTATTTTATATATCGATTATGAACAACTCAGATTGGAATCAAGGTTATCCAACAGACATTACCTACACCTACGGCTACTACCCAGAGATGAATCCTTTGAGATCCAAACTTCCTCTGTTAAATGCCGGAATTACTCCTCCCAAAAAATTTGCCAACGCTTGTGAGTTAGGATTTGGTCAGGGAATTTCATCCAATATTCATGCCAGTACATCTACAACGCGTTGGTTTGCCAACGATTTTAACCCTTCTCACACGCTTTTTGCCAACAACCTTTCTTCGGCTGTCTCCAATGATGCTCACTTTTACAACGATTCTTTTGCTGATTTTTTACACCGCAAAGATCTGCCAGAATTTGATTTCATAGGCATACACGGAGTTTTTTCTTGGATTAGCCCAGAAAATCAAAAACATATAGTGAATTTTATCAACGCTAAGCTTAAAATAGGGGGTGTGTTGTACATCAGCTACAACTGTAACCCTGGTTGGTCGGCGTTTGCGCCCCTCGTTCAACTCATGAAAGGCTATATGGAATTTCATACTAACCATGGAGATCCGAGTATCAAAAGAACCGAACAGGCCTTTGAGTTCTTGTTAAATTTAGCCAACGCCAATGCAGGTGTTTTTAGAGCTACCCCTGGCTTAGCTGAGAGAATCAAAAAAATGAAAGAGCAAGATATCAGATACCTAGTGCATGAGTTTGCCTCCGTCAATTGGAAACCCTTGTATTTCCATGAAGTCCATGAGAGTTTGAGCCAAGCCAAAATGGGATACGCTTGCTCAGCTAATATTTTGGAACACATCGAAGCCTTACATATCACACCAGACCAAGCCAAAATATTGAACAATTCTACCCATACACCCTTTCGTGAGCTATTAAAAGACCATCTAATCAATCAACAATTTAGAAGGGATTATTGGGTGCGTGGCGAAAATAAATTACAGCCTTTTGAGCATACTGACATTGTGCGCGGCCTACGGGTTTTTCTATCGGTAGAGCCCAAAGATATAACCTTGCAAATTAGTGGATCCTTAGGTTCTGTTACTTTGAACGAATCAGTTTACAAACCCATTTTAGAGTATTTAGGCGACAATAAAGTACATACCGTAAAAGAAATAGAAACCACCTTAATGGCACAAGGTGTAAATTTACCGCAAATATTTCAATCCGTCCTGATTCTTTCTGGTATGGGGGTTTTACATTTAGCCCAAGACGAAGAGGACCTAACGGAATGCATGACCAAAGCCGAACGATATAACAAATATACCCTAGAAAAAACCTTAACTTCAACCAACAACACTCACAATTACTTAGCTTGCCCTTATTCAGGAGGAGGCATGCCAATGGGCAGATTTGAACAATTGTTTTTGCTGGCTTATAAACAAGGGCGCCAAACCAGTCAAGGAATGGCCGCTTTTGCTTGGGATATTCTTAAATCCCAAGGACAAAAACTGATAAAATCTGGCAATGTCGTTGAATCTGAAGAAGAAAATTTGGTAGAGATGAACAATCTAGCCAGCAATTTTAACAACAAAATCATGGTTTCATTAAAAAGTTATGGCATAGTTAGGTAATTCCCTATTGACACCCTCCTTATCCATGTATGACAATGAAAAACAGTTTAGAACGGTTTGCGAAGAGTTGTTAGCCCCAACAGGCGTACAAATAAATGGTCGCAACCCTTGGGATATACAAGTTCACCATCCTCGGTTTTTTCGGCGCGTATTGGCGCAAGGTTCTCTGGGATTGGGAGAATCGTATATGGATGGAGATTGGGATTGCCAGTCCATAGACCAATTGGTTAATCGCCTACTCAAAGCCAAATTAGACAAAAAAGTCTACCCTAAACTTAAATTATGGTGGTCTATTTTTATGTACAGAATTTATAATTTCCAATCCAAAGCACGGGCGTTTCAGGTAGGGGAAAGGCATTATGATTTGGGGAACCATTTCTACCAGAAAATGTTGGACAGTAGGATGATCTACTCCTGTGCCTATTGGAAAACAGCGACGACGCTCGAACAAGCACAAATCGACAAGTTGGATTTAATTTGTCGTAAGTTACAGCTCAAACCCGGAATGAAGCTTCTGGACATAGGTTGTGGCTGGGGAGGACTCATGAAATTTGCTAGCGAGAATTATGGCGTCTCTTGTGTAGGGCTCACGGTCTCCAAGGAGCAAGCCTTGTGGGCCCAAGACCTTACCCGGCACTTACCCATAGACATTCAATTGATAGACTACCGAAATTTTAATCCCCAAGAAAAGTTTGAACGCGTGGTTTCCGTAGGGATGTTTGAACATGTTGGACACAAAAATTATCCGGTTTTCTTTCAAGCCGCCCGTCGCTCAATCCAAGAAGATGGGCTATTCTTACTGCATACTATTGGGAGAAATTGTTCAACAGGTCCGCCCACTGATCCATGGATTATCAAATATATTTTTCCCAACGGTGAGATACCCGGTGTGGGGGATATCGCCCTAACTAGTGAAGGGAACTTTGTGATGGAGGATTTACACAATTTTGGAGCCTACTACGATCTAACTTTAATGCATTGGCATGATAACTTTGAAAACCATTGGCACGAGTTTTCCCGTCAGTTTGATCAAAGATTTTATAGGATGTGGAAGTATTATCTATTGACTTGCGCCGGTGCCTTTAGAGCAAGGGATTTAGAACTATGGCAAATAGTACTTTCTCCTAGCGGAGTTGACGGTGGCTACCATAGGGTTTCATAAAAGGTAGTCCTAAAAAGTAGCCCCATCGGCTGGTGCCGCTCGGTGAGCTGTCAAAGTACAAGGCTAGAGCGGGCGCCCCCATCTTCATTTCCGAAGATGATCATGGTGGGCGCTCCCAGTCTCGCATATTGAGTATATGCGAGACTGGGAGCAGAAGCCCAATGGATAGCGCAACGAACTTAAGCGCCTACATAACGCAGTAATTTGGCAACCGCGGCGCCAGCCGTCGGTGCCACAGTCTTACCACCATCATCCTGCTTCGACGCTAGATATTACCCTTGGGTTGCCTTGGAATGCCCAAATCTCCCAACCCTGAAGGCACGATACAATCTTTCCAAGGTCCGACAAACCAAGGATCACCGTCCAAGTAAGCACGCACCAAAGGTAAAGCATCCTGCCCCCAAAATAGCTTATCGTTGACCACGATGGTAGGCACACCAAAGACACCTAGGGTTATAGCCGATTGAGTGTGGTAACGAAGCCTCTCCTTTACCACTTCAGCTTCGATTTCTGGCGTTTGCAACTCCTGTCGTAACCCATACAAGCGATCTATATCGAGAGGATGCTGTCCTCCTTGCCAAACATAGTTAAAGACCACTTCGGATTGCCAGCGGTTGACTCTTCCGTGTGTATTAAAACTATGCAAAAGCCGCAAAATAGGCAAGGGATTAAAAGGATGTACGCTCGGAAATTGGAAGGGAATTTGGGCTTTTAAGGCGATCCAACTTACTTGCCGATAGGTCCACTCGCGTTTTCCAGGAATTTCGGCCGGGCCTAGTTGCCCTAGATGTTTTAATATGCCAGCAAACAATATCGGTTTGTAATTCACAGACACGCTATGCCCTTGAAGAACGCTAGGTAAATGATGGAAGGCGATATACGCGTAGGGTGAAATGGGGTCAAAGTAGAAATCTAGAGTGTGCATGGTTTGTCATGATGATAAAGTCTACCCGATCAAGGTCGGACTGTTCGTCCACGCTATAAGAAGGAGGCAAATCCATAATTTGCACGGCTATTTTATACCCATGCCATAAAGCTCTGAGTTGCTCTAAAGATTCTAGCGTTTCCAAAGGACTGACCGGTAGCTTGGCAAATTTTTTTAGAAAGACCGCTTTGTAAGCATAAATCCCAGCATGCCTATAAATAGGTAAATTTGGTAATGTATCCTTATTTCTCCCATCGCGCCACCAAGGAATGGCCGCACGACTAAAATATAAAGCGGTGTTCTGCTTATCCAAGGCTATTTTAACCACATTCGGGTTATGATAGTCCTCAGCAGTTTGTAACAAATGCCCAGCGGTAGCTATCTGGCAATCGGCTCTAGTCGCCAACAAAACGGCAACAGCGTCTATGGTCATAGGGTCTATGAGAGGCTCATCACCTTGCACATTGACTACGGTTTCATCTTCTTGCAAGTGCAATAAATCGACAGCTTCAGCCAACCTCTCGGTACCACTTTGGTGGTGGTTGCCCGTTAAGATGGCTTGAATATTCCAGGTTTTGCAAACTTCTAAAATAGTGGGGTGATTGCCAGCCACCACGACCCTATGGGCTTGGCTGGCTAGTGCCCTTTGTGCTACACGCACCACCATAGGAATTCCTTGAATATCAGCCAAGACTTTCTGAGGCAAACGCACTGATTCTAAGCGCGCTGGTATAATGACGGTAAACTTGGGAGCTTTCATGATATGAATGGGTATTATAGAGACCTTTGCACCGACGGCTGGTGCCGCTGACTGCACTGCTAAATTACTGCGTTAAGACTGTTGCACCATCGGCTACGCCGCGGTTGTCAAATTACTGTGTTATGCGGTACTCACCAGCGAATGATCACCCCAGTAAATTCCGCTGATTGTATGGTGCGCTCAAGACTTGTAATTTGACAGCTCGTCCGAGCGGCTTAGCCGTTGGTGCAAAGGTCTATTATATGCGTTGGCATCTAGTACACGGGCTTGGGAGGGAATGAGTACGGGTATGCCTTGGCGAATGGGGTAAACCAAGCCTGCTACTCGGGAGACCAATTCTTGGCTATCTGGCCAATACTCCAGTTTGGTTTTGGTCTTTGGGCAAACTAAGTGGTTCAATAAGGATGGGTCTATCATTTCTGGATATTTTTAGTATTTTCGTAAAAGGCCAAAACCTTAGGGATGTTTTTTTCTAACTCTTTGATGCGGGTATCGTGTGAAGGGTGGGTGCTTAACCACTCTAGTGATTTACTTTGATGAGCTCTATCCATTTTGTGCCACAAACTCACGGAAGCACGAGGGTCGTAGCCAGCCTTAGCCGCCAACTCTAAACCCACCAAATCGGACTCGGTTTCGTCGCCGCGGCTAAATTTGAGGGTCAGTAACTGACCGCCAGCTCGAGCAACTTCTTGCGTTAGGCGCTGGTCAACGCCTAAAACCAGTGACGCTACCCACCCACCCACCGAAGCCATAGCCTGAGTGGTAGCAGTTTTACCCATGCGTTCTCTAGCGTGTTCTCGCAAGGCATGGGCAATCTCATGCCCCATCACCATAGCTATTTCGTCATCTGTTAGCTTTAGTTGCTCAATAATAGCCGAATAAAAGACAATTTTACCTCCTGGCATACAAAAAGCATTGATTTGCTTTGACTGGATCATATTGATCTGCCAATCCCAGTTTTTTGCTCTCTCGTTCCAAGAATAGCTTAAAGGAATGATGCGACTAGCTATTTTCCGTAATTTAATAACCAAAGGGTGGTTGTCTGCCAGAAGTGCGTTTTGGGCTTTGGCTTTTTGCAACAATTCCTTGTATTGGTTAAGCGCCTGAGATTCTATTTGTGAAGCAGAAATCAAGCCGGTAAAAACCGACTTGTTACCTACATCCACTCCTTGTGCCCCTAATGGGTTAACAGCAACTACCACCATCAAGAAAATGAATTGAATAACTCTCAACATACCCTTAAAATAGGAAGATTA
>JASGCH010000094.1 GCA_030054245.1 Gammaproteobacteria bacterium
GGAAGCACAATGGACAGCGCAACGAACTGCCGAACATACATAACGCAGTAATTTGACAGTGTAACCGGTTGTGCAACGGTCTTCATAAGGAACCCCCCATGTTCAAAAAGAAACCCACACCAAAACCACCAAGCGAACAGCCGATGGAAACCGACTCTGCGACTCCTAAGTATCATCACCCGAAGATTCTTCTGATCGATACGGTGCCAGAGATCGCTGAGACGCTGACGAAAGAAGGTTACAATGTCTCAAACGAGACATTTGGGAAACCCTACAAGGTTCCCAAAGATTCTAGCTACCGACCAGTTGTGGTGAAGACATCCCTTCTAAAATTCACAGAACAAGAAATTGTGGTAATTGACCTGGTGACAGGAGATCCAGAAGCTGGGCCGCCAGCCGAAAAAATGACTCCGGCAGGGGAACTCGACTGGTGGTCAAAATGTAGTTCCGGAGTTATTGACCCGAGACCCAGGGCGATGGACATGGTTCGAGACAAATTCGATCGAATCCTTGATAACGGCGGAGCGTTTATAATCTTTTCGGATGCAAAAGTCACCCAAAAACTGGTTTTAGCTGCTGACGACGACCGTGCCAATAAGCTGTCTATCCAACAAGACATCGAAAAAGACAACTGGAGCTTCCTTTCAATACTGTCGAAACTGTCGATTCACCACGACTACGGTGAAGAAATTACCGTGATAAATCAGAAGTCGCCATTAGATCGAATCTTAGATGACCATCTTAAAGACGCTACGTTTTATTGCACTTTTTCTAAGGATTCGTGGCAATGGGGTCCTAACATCAAGGAGCGATGGGGTTGGAATGAGTTAGCTAAAAACAAGTATGGCGCGACGGTCGCTAGCATGATTCGCCGAAATGATAATACTGAGGGTGGTTGGATTTTTATCCTTCCTAGGATTAAGAGAATAGACCTCTTTCTTTCCGAATTCTTCAAAAACATCTTGCCGGACATGTGCCCAGGCTTGTTTCCGCACGCTGAAGGACAAAAGTGGGTGCATCGCCCTGAATATGAGCTTCCGTCGGTGCTAGAGAAAGCCGCACAAATTTCCACCATAAAGGACGATGCCGCGAGGAAAGTGTCATATTTGGAGAAGGCCATCGAAAATGACCGGAACGAGAGCGCGTTTCTTTACGCGCTAATTCGTGAAACTGGCGATCCGCTCGTCGAAGCAGTCGAGAAAGCATTGGCGCTGCTTGGCTTCAAATCGATTGTCAATGTTGACGAGGAAATGACCAAAGCAGGAAAAGAGGCATCCCTTCGCGAAGATCTCAGGATTCACGACCAGTCCCCGGTTCTCGTCGTGGATATTAAGGGTGTAGCGGGGAAGCCCGCTGACGCCGATGCGCTCCAAGCTCAGAAGCACGCGTTGATCTACATTCGGGAGCAGAATCGCGCCGATGTTGGTGGTCTTACAATCATCAACCACCAGCGTATATTGCCTCCTTTGGAACGCGACAACGACATGCCGTATCGGAAGGAAATCTTGCACAATGCTGAGCAATCGAAACTTGGCCTGATGACGGGATGGGATTTATTCCGACTCGTCCGGGGCTTCATTCAAAACAAGTGGAAGCCCGAACATGTGACCCCACTTTTCTACCAGACCGGCAGGATTCTCCCAATTCCTCGGCACTACGAATATGCGGGGAAGGTGAAACAGGTTTGGAAGACAGCGTTCAGTGTCGAAATCGAACAGGGCGAGATTCATGTTGGAGAAAGCGTCGCATTCGAGTTTCCAGTAGATTTCGACGAACAGAAGGTGATGTCTTTGCAGCTAAACGACAGTGATGTCGAAGTGGCGACAGCAAAGTGCGAGGTGGGTATTCAACGCGAAGAAGCATCGCCGAAGGTAAAGACCGGGATGGCGGTCTATCGAATCAAATGAACCTCAACGAATCCATCGTCAAAGACGCCGCGCTCGAGTGGTTCGGGGATATGAGTTACTCCTACCTTGGGGCAAAAGCTCTCTCCCAAAAGAAGGTAGCGATGAGCGAGGCGATCTGGCGACTGAACCCGGCCATTCCCGAATAGGCGCATCAACCCTCCGGAAATTCCGAATCATTCACATCAAAAGACCTTTGCACCTACGGCTACGCCGCTCAGACGATCTGCCAAAGTACGAGGCTTGAGCAAGCATCTCCAGCCGATGGTGCAACAGTCTTGTAGATCGCCATTTGCCGGTGGTTGTTTAGCCATTTCCGACGGTTGTCAAAACCCAGCTAACACCTTGTCCAAGCGTTTGGGGCTGACGATTTGGGCTGTTTTGAGTTCTTGGGCAAATAGGCTAATACGAAATTCCTCCAATAACCATTTAAAATCTTTTAAGGTTGGGTTGATTTGCCCTTTTCTGGAGTTGAGGAGTTGCCGGTAGCGTTCTTCGTATTGGTTGACGGATAACATTCTTTCATGGTCTTTGTGTACGGCATGACGGGATTTTTCTAAGCGAGCGAGGATGCCTTTTAAGTATCTTGGATAATGTTGCAAAAATTCCCATGGGGTGTCATCGATAAAATGGTTGGTAAACAAGCCTTGTAATTGTCTCTGACAATCGGCTACGGTTAAAGGAGAAAATTTATCGCTAAATTGGCGTTTAATTTGGTTGTGTAGTTGGAAGATGGTTTCTAGTTGTAGGACTATTTCTTTGGTGATGAGGGTAAATTTATTTTGTCCGATCTTCAGGCAATGTTGAAATTCATGGGCATTGGTTGGCCAGTCTGGATACAAAAAAGCTCGGTCAAGGGATCGGCGAATAATTTGTTGTGCTAGGTCTTTGCCAACGCCGAGTAAGACCAAAGATAGGGTTCGGTTGGAGTCTAAGGTTTTTTCTGTATTTTTAATGAGTTGCGGTAGTTGTAAAACAATCAATCGACGCAAACCTGCGTGGTGGGCTAGCTGTGCCTTTTGGGCGTCGTCAAACAATTCCAGCCCGACGGAGTGTTCTTTGTCCACGATGGCTGGGTAACCTAGGTCTGATAGATTGAATTGCCTGCGCAATGACTCAGCCCAGTCTTGAAGATTGCCAAAACTCCAGTTGGTGTATAAGTTGGTAGGTAATGGTAAGTGGGTCCTAGGTGTCGGATGCGTATCATCGGCAGGTTCCTGTTTATCGGTAGCCCCCTGCTTACCAGACGAGTCTTGGATGAGTTTCTTTAGAGAATCAAAAGCTCCTTTAGATTGTTGAGCGTATTGGGCTTGTAATTGATCCAGATGGCGACTGGCTTTGCCTACCAAGCCACCGTGTTCATCGATGATTTGGTAATTGAGCAACAAATGCGGGGGTAAATTTTCTAAACGGTAATCGCTGGTTGTGACCAGGATAGAGCGTTGGTTCAGTAGCCATTGGTTTATTTTTTCTATCAAGGATCCTACACCAAAGTGCTCAGGCTGACTCAGGGTAGAAAAAATTTCACCAGCTACGGTATTTAGCGGCGATAAGGGAGAACGAATTTTTTGTGGCAAACTTTTTAGGATGGCTAAAATTTTTTCTGCCAACATGCCCAATACCAGCCATTCTCCTGTGAGTGGCTGGGCTTGGTTTAGGGCGATCAAAGGTAAATAAACCGTAATCCCATCGTTGGCTTGTCCGGGTTGATGTAGGTAGCTGACTTTGCAATCGCATTGGCCAATGCGCATGAGTGGTGGAAATTTATGCTTACTTTCGACAATTTCAGACATAATTTCGGGTTTATAAACCAACCAATCCAGCGCCCATTTTTGTTTTCTGCGTTGCTGTAGCTCATGGGTGTACCAGGTTTCAAAGCTGACTCCATCGCAGACTTGTCCAGGGATGAGTTGATGGTAAAACGCCCAGAGTAAATCTGGGTCGTAAAAGAAGTCGGTTTTGCGCACTCTACTTTCGTATTGATCAATTTTCTCCATATTTTTGCGATTTTCTCTTAAAAACGGGTAGTCTTTATTCCATTCTCCAGAGACTATGGCTTGTCTAATAAAAATTTCTCGAGCGTGCTGGGGGTCTATTTGGGCGTAGTTAATGGGGCGAGCGGAATAGACCAAAATACCATATAAGGTCGCCCTTTCCATGGCCAGAACTTTAGATGAAGTAGGGTGCCATTGTGGGTTTAAGACTTGTTTGCGTAACACATGGAGTCCAACCGATTCGATCCACCGGCTATCAATGTGTGCTAAGCACCGTGCGTATAACTTGGTGGTTTCTACCAGTTCACTGCAGACAATAAACTTAGCCGTTTTTTTATGAATTTTAGAGCTAGGATGAATGTAAAATTTTAATCCTCGGGTGCCTTGAAAATGTGTTTCATGGGGTACTTTATAGCCAATATTGCCTAAGAGTCCGCTCAAAATTGAACAATGGATTTGTTCAAAGCTGGCTGGCTCGGTATTAGGTTTGCCCAAAAATTGGCGAGTCATGAGGGTTATCTGCGTATATACATCGCGCCATTCATAATACCTTTTGACATGAATATAATGGGTTTGTAATAGTTTATCAAATTGACGACGGCTGAGTTGAGTCTGGCGTTGCTCTTCTAACCAATCCCACAAACGCCAATAAAACATAAATTCACTTTTAGGGTCTTTAAATTTGGCGTGAGCTTGCTCAGCTTGGGTTGCTTTGTCTTCAGGGTTGTCTTTGATGTCTTGTACACTGATGCCTGCGGTTATGACCAAAAGTTCGCGTAAGCAATTGCGCTTTTTAGCTTCTAAGAGCATACGGCCGATACGCGGATCTAAGGGGAGTTGACTCAAACCCAGGCCCCATTCATTCAATTCTTGGCTGTCTTCTTTAAAAGCACCGAGTTCTGACAAAAGCTCTAAGGCATCACCAATGGCTTTGGGTTTGGGGCTTTGTAAAAATGGAAAGGCGTTTATGTCCCCCAATTGCCAAACTTTCATTTTTAATATGACACCAGCCAATGAGGTGCGCATAATTTCTGGTTCGGTATAGGGTGGGCGATTAGCAAAGTCTTCTTCCGAGTATAAGCGGATACAAATACCATTCGCCACCCGACCACATCGCCCACTTCTTTGGTTGGCCGCGGCTTGGCTGATCGGCTCTATGTGCAGTTGCTCCACTTTGCTACGGTAATTGTAGCGATTGATGCGTGCCAATCCAGAGTCTATGACATAATGGATGGAGGGTAGGGTTAGGGAGGTTTCTGCGATATTCGTCGCCAAAATGATGCGTGGAGTAGATGAGGGCTGAAAAATGGCTTCTTGCACTGTATGGGCGTTGCGCGAGAATAAGGGGATGATTTTTACTTGCCTCAATTGCGGCTGGTGTGCCAATACCCCCGAGAGATGTTCTTGGGCTTCATAAATTTCTCGCTCTCCAGGTAAAAAAACCAAAATATCGTGGAATGTCGTAGGGCTGGTCCACAGTTGAAAAATGGCATTCTCAATGGCTAAAGGCAAATCCAGTTGTGGGACATCTTGGGGTTGCCAGCGTATTTCCACTGGATAAGTACGGCCGCTGACCGTATAGATCGGGGTTTCTTGGTCGGTGCTTGAAAAATGCTTGGCAAATAGTTGAGGGTCAATGGTGGCGGAAGTTACAATGATTTTTAAATCTTTTCTATGAGGCAGTAGATTTTTGAGATACCCCAATAAAAAATCAATGTTGAGGTTTCTTTCGTGTGCCTCGTCAATAATAATGGCTGCGTATTTGCTCAACCAGCGATCCGATTGGGTTTCTGCCAGTAAGATTCCATCTGTCATCAATTTAATGCGCGTTTGAGGAGAAACCTGGTCGGTGAAGCGAATTTTATAACCGACGATTTGCCCCAGAGGGGTGTTTAATTCACTGGCGATACGCTTGGCAACTGAGCTCGCGGCTAAGCGCCGTGGTTGCGTATGCCCTATCATTTGTCGACTGGTGGGTCGCTGTTTTTGTAGCCAATGGAGTACTGCTTTGGGGAGTTGGGTGGTTTTTCCAGAGCCAGTTTCGCCACAAACGACGATGACTTGGTGATGGTTGAGTGCCTCTATCAATTCTTCGATCTTGGCGCTAATGGGTAAATTTTGTGGGTAATCGAATCGCACGGGTAGAAAATTCA
>JASGCH010000095.1 GCA_030054245.1 Gammaproteobacteria bacterium
CTTAAGGCTAAATTGAGTCTCATCAAGGTGGTTTTAACTTCTGGTAAACATCGTTGACCTAAATTGCGTAGCAAATCATCTTCAGAACGATTTAATAAGTCACCCGCTGTTGGTATTTCATTTGAATTGAAATCATTGCTAGGACGACTTGAAAAATTCAAGGTATCGATGGGCATCTAATGCACTGCATTCTCGGGAATTTGTAGTTCATCCATATCTCGTCTGGGTGATCCTACAAACAACTGTCTAGGGCGTCCAATTTTATAATCTTCGTCACTGATCATTTCATTGAGTTGGGCAATCCAGCCTACCGTACGCGACAGTGCAAAAATGCCTGTAAACAATTTGGTCGGGATGCCTAGAGCGCGCAACACAATACCCGAGTAAAAATCAACATTAGGATATAATTTGCGTTTGATAAAATATTCGTCTTCTAGAGCAATTTTTTCCAAAGCTTGGGCGACTTGAAACAAGGGATCCGATTGACTATCTAATTGAGCCAAAACTTCGTAACAAGTTTGTTGCATGAGTCTGGCACGCGGATCGTAATTTTTATATACCCTATGACCAAATCCCATCAATTTTACATCTTTATTTTCTTTGATGGCGTTAATAAATGTTGGGATATAACTAACCCCGCCTTTTTGGCAGATATCGTTTAACATATTCAGACAAGCTTCGTTAGCACCACCGTGGGCTGGACCCCATAAACAAGCTACCCCGGCGGCAATAGCGGCAAAAGGGTTGGTGCCAGATGAGCCACATAAACGAACAGTTGAGGTAGAAGCATTTTGTTCGTGGTCAGCGTGTAGGGTAAAAATTCTATCTAAAGCCTTTTCAAATACTGGATTTACTATATAATCCTCACAAGGAGTGCCAAACATCATATACAAAAAGTTCCCCGCATGACTTAGATGATTTTTGGGGTACATAAAGGGTTGGCCAACCCCATATTTATATGCCAAAGCCACCAAAGTAGGCATTTTGGCAATCAATCTAATAGCTGACACATGGCGATGTTCGGCATTATTGATATCAATGCTATCGTGATAGAATGCCGACATGGCACCAACCAACCCGGTCAAAACGGCCATAGGATGAGCGTCGCGCCTAAAACCACGCAAAAAAAACAACATCTGTTCGTTGACCATGGTGTGGTGGGATACCAAATTTTTGAATTGGCTACTGGATGTTGTATCGGGTAATTCACCGTTTAACAACAAATAACAAACATCCAAATAACTACATTTTTCAGCCAGTTGTTCAATTGGGTATCCACGATATAACAATTCCCCTTGGTCACCATCAATATAAGTAATTGCTGATTTGCAGGAAGCTGTGGACATAAACCCCGGATCAAAAGTAAACATTCCAGACTGCGCATAGAGCTTACGCACATCAATCACTTTGGGCCCCACCGACCCACCTAATACGGGCAAAGTAACTTTGCTACCATCGGCTAGTACTAGAATTACATTTTCTTCTGACATAGTTGTTCCTCGTTATAAAATTTTAATGGTAAATCCGTGGTATGGCGATTTACCACCCTAACCAAGATCTTTGCGCCTTGGTTTCAAATCGGCATACACTGCCAAGTGACTAAGCTATACGGCTACCTCTTGGAAAGACTGTTGCACCATCGGCTAGACCGCGGTTGTCAAATTACGGCATTATGTAGGTGCTTAAGTTCGTTGCGCTATCCATGGCGCCCACCATGTGGGAGCTTCCACCATGATCACCCCAGTAAATTCCGCTGGGGGCGATCGCGGAAGCCTTGTACTTTGACAGCCTCACCGAGCGGCACCAGCCGATGGTGCAACAGTCTTGATCTTATTATAAAGGGATCGGATAAAGAATAGTTTGACGAATAAGCTCTAAAGTTTTTAAGGCGGCACCCTCGATGGTAGGTACTTCCACTTGATGGGGGTGAACTTTTCCTAACAATAAATCCAATAATATGCCGTCATCCAATTGCATCAATTGCAACAACCCTTCTTGCATATCCAAAGACATACCGTTTTGATAGGTAAGAAAAAATTTTTCTAATAACAAATCGTTTTCCAATATCCCTCGACGGCATCTCCCCCGTAAATTGTACACCTGCAGAGCATTTAGAGTTTCCATGATATTTTGTAAATGATGAGCATCGTGCTGTACTTAAAAGCCACCTTTAGCCATTTAGCAAACTACAGCTTTACACTGTTCCACCGAACATTCCGTAAATTTTGCTGGAGACGAACTCTGGCTTGGTAAGGACGGAAGTGAAAGTCTGCGGTGGAACAGTCATTTGTTCTTCGCTAAACCACTCTTCTCACCATCAATTCTTTGATTTTACCAATGGCCTTGGTCGGATTTAAACCTTTGGGGCAGACATCCACACAATTCATAATGGTATGACAACGAAATAAGCGATAAGGGTCCTCTAAATTATCCAATCTTTCTTGGGTATTCTCATCTCGGCTATCAGCAATAAAACGGTAAGCCTGTAATAAACCCGCTGGTCCCACAAATTTATCTGGATTCCACCAAAATGATGGGCAACTCGCCGTACAGCTACCACACATAATACATTCGTACAATCCGTCGAGCTCCTCTCTTTCTTCTGGTGTTTGCAAGCGCTCTTTTTCTGGTGCAGGTGTATTATTTACCAAATACGGTTTTATCGATTCGTATTGTTTAAAGAACTGAGTCATATCCACAATGAGATCACGGATAACTGGTAGTCCCGGTAAGGGTTTTAAAATAATTTTGTCTGGCAAGGTGCGCAAATTGGTTAAACAAGCCAGTCCGTTTTTGCCGTTAATATTCATGGCGTCTGAACCACAAACCCCCTCTCTACAAGATCGTCTAAAAGATAAGCCCGGGTCTTGTGCCTTTAGCTTAATAACGGCATCCAACAACATACGATCGGTATCTTCTAGATCAATTTCGTAATCCTGCATATAAGGTTGTTGATCAACCTCCGGATTGTAACGATAAATGCTGAATTTTCGCAACATATAGTTCTTTCTTATGTCAATAAATAAACTCTGCCACAACCTAGAATGAGCGGATTTTTGGTGGAATCGATTCAACGGTTAAAGGTTTAAATCGCACGGGTTTGTATGTTAAATCTTGATGGCCTAGCCACAAGGTATGCTTTAACCATTCGGCATCGTTACGCCCGTTAGGATGATCTGGTGTGTCGGAATACTCAGCGACGCTGTGTGCACCACGGCTTTCGGTACGCGCAGCTGCCGACTCAATGGTGGCCTGTGCACACTCGATTAAATTGGCAACTTCCAAAGCTTCAACGCGCGCCGTATTGAAAATTTTACTTTTATCTTTCAATACAATATTTCCCACTCTTTGCCTTATTTCTACGATTTCTTCGACCCCTAAAGTTAAATTGTCCATGGTTCTAAAAACCCCTGCTCTAGTTTGCATAATTTTACGCATATCATCCGCTACTTTTTGCGCGTATTCACCCGATGGCTTGGATTCTAACTGTGCCAACCGGTGCAAACTGAATTCGCTGGCGTCGGTTGGCAGTGCTTGATGGCTACTCGCCAAGTGTTGCACGATATGGTTGCCCGCAGATTCGCCAAATACCAACAAGTCCAATAAAGAATTGGTACCCAGTCGGTTGGCACCATGCACGGATACACAAGAACATTCGCCTATGGCGTAGAGTCCGGTGATGGCTTGGTTGTTTTCAGTAGTCGTTTTTTCTACGACTTGCCCATAAATATTGGTGGGAATACCTCCCATTTGATAATGAATGGTAGGCACTACAGGAATAGGCTCTTTGGTTACATCTACATTGGCAAAATTTAAGCCTATTTCATACACTGAAGGCAAGCGTTTTTTAATGATATCTGGACCTAAATGGTCGAGGCGCAACAAAACATAGTCTTTATTGGGACCACAACCACGCCCCTCTTTTATTTCTTGATCCATGGAGCGAGAAACAAAATCTCTAGGTGCCAAATCTTTTAAGGTAGGGGCATACCTTTCCATAAACGGCTCACCCTCGCTGTTGACGAGTATAGCGCCCTCACCTCGGCAACCTTCTGTCAGCAATACACCAGCTCCCGCTACGCCAGTGGGATGAAATTGCCAAAATTCCATATCTTGTAAAGCGATACCAGCACGGGCGGCCATACCCAAACCATCGCCGGTGTTGATAAATGCGTTGGTCGAGGCAGCAAAAATTCTGCCGGCCCCTCCGGTAGCCAATAAAGTAGCTTTAGCGTGCAAAATGTACACCTCGCCACTGCTTATTTCCATAGCCGTAACCCCTAGGACATCCCCATTATGGGGTGAGCGAATCAAGTCTATAGCCATCCATTCAACTAAGAATACCGTCTTGGCCTTTAAATTTTGTTGGTACAAAGTATGCAACAAAGCATGCCCCGTTCTATCGGCGGCGGCACAAGCCCTTTGTACGGCTTTTTCACCGTAATTAGAGGTATGACCGCCAAATGGCCGTTGATAGATCGTTCCATTCGGGTTGCGGTCAAAAGGCATCCCTAGATGTTCTAAGTCATAAACCACTTTAGCGGCTTGACTACACATATATTCAATGGCATCTTGGTCACCCAGCCAATCTGAACCCTTAACCGTGTCATAAAAGTGATAATGCCAATTGTCTTCGGACATATTTCCCAGTGCCGCGCCAATTCCTCCCTGAGCGGCAACGGTATGCGAGCGCGTAGGAAATACTTTGGATAAAGTAGCCACTTTTAAACCTGCTCGAGATAACTTCAAGGCCGCCTGCATACCTGAACCACCGGCACCCACCACGACCACATCAAAACGCAGTATAGGTAAAGATTTTGAATTTTTTGACATAACCAAGCTTTAGGCAAAAATATAGGGGAAGTTAAAATGGTCGCGGTGTTGAAAGGCTGTGGCATCTCGAGTTGCCATCATACCGGGCTTTGCTACGCACAACCAGTTGTGCAACAGTCTTTCTAAGAGCTAGCACCGCACGGCACAGTCATTTGGTTTGTAGGTCGCTTCGCAACAGGGGCCACGGTCATAGCTTTACTAAGAAAGCTTACTGAGAACCAACAAAACCCACGCCAAACAAACTAAAAGCCAGACCAGCGCGAAAACTTCTAAACTCAACCGTAACCAAGTAGATTTGACATAATCCATCAATATGTCTCGTACACCAACCCAAGCGTGGTACATTAAGGCACAAAAAGCCACAAACGCCAAGGCTTTCATCCACAATGGAGAAAACGCACTTGCCCACACCAAGTAACTAAAACTCGTCGATTGCCACAGCAAACGAGTTAGCAAAACTACCAAAAACAGGACTAAGATCAAGGCCGTTACGCGTTGTGCTAACCAGTCCATCAAACCATATTTTGCACCTGATACTAGGCGTTTTGCTCCATAATTCTGCATATATTTCCTAGGAAAAGTAAAATGAATTACCAAATAAGCCAAGCCAAACTGGCGGTCAAAACCAAACCCAAAATTAAAACCATCCGAGAAGCGAGTTTAGCCGTTTGCTTTTGCAGTAACCAATGTATATCCATCAATAAATAACGCACCCCAGCTAGCAGATGATGCAAGAAACACCATATCAACGCAATCAACATCAACTTCATCAACCAAAGTGGCAACCATCCGTTTATTAAGGAAAATTGTAGTTTTTGATATGAAACTTCAGACATCAGCGACTTTTCAAATAACCAAATCATTCCAGGTAAAGAAAGAAATAAAACGATACCGCTTAACCTATGCAGAATAGATACCAAAGCCGTCACCGGCATCTTATAGTGAGGTAAGTTACGCAAAACATGTATATTTCTAAATTCCTTCTGTATCATATTCATTTTCAGTGGGGTACGAGAGCAATTTGTCAAATAAAGAGTTGCACCGCGAGCTATCCTTATTATAAAGAATGTTAGACCCAATATTCCTTGGCTTATTAAGTACCTATCCAAGCCATCGTTGGGTTGGTCG
>JASGCH010000096.1 GCA_030054245.1 Gammaproteobacteria bacterium
CGTCAGTACGGCGATGAGCATGCCAAGCATGCCAAAAATATTGCCTCGAATAGCTGAACGAGGATGCGACAAACCCTTCAGGGCTTGAATAAAACAGACACTGGCGACGAGGTAAAGCAGTGTTACTAAATTTTGGTTCATTTTTTATTTTGAAACATCGCTAACATACGCTTGGTAACCATAAATCCACCAAAGACATTGATGGCAGATAAGAGGACAGCCAAAGAACCTAATAGCTGACCGAGCAACGATTGGGTTAAGCTGGCGGCAATAACTGCACCGACGATTATAATCGCTGAAATAGCATTGGTTACGGACATTAAAGGAGTGTGTAGGGCCGCGGTAACATTCCAGACCACATGATAACCCACATAAATTGCCAATACGAAGATGATGAAATTATAGGTGGTTGGTGAAACGGTATTGCCTGGATTCCCTAGATTTAGCACTTCTTGGCACAGCTTATCCGCAAACAATTGTAAAAATTTGGGGTTCTGCCAAGGATTCTCCTGAGAAGTGGCAAAAACCCAACTGGGTATCAAAAAAATAAAGCCTATCCATAATTTATGCAAGGTGGTCATGATTAATAGGGAGAAGTTATTTTAAAAGGTGTCCATTTTGGCAGAGCAAACAAGCTTGCACAATGTCGTCAGCCGAATTGATAAGCAACTGTCCTTGGGCATCTGAAAGCAGACGAACAAAGTCGTATAAGTTGCGTGCATACAATTGACTAGCGTCGGTTGGCATTAATGAAGGGATATTGGTTTCTCCTAGAATACGGACGCCATGGCGAATGATCTCGCACCCTGGTTCAGTTAATTCACAATTGCCTCCCTGGCTAGCCGCCAGATCAACGATTACCGAGCCCATAGACATTTGTTTGACCATATCCTCAGAAATTAATTTAGGAGCATCTCTTCCAGGTATTAATGCGGTACTGATGACGACATTGGCTTGAGCAATGTGCTTGGCTACCTCCAATTTTTGTCGATTTAACCAACTGACCGGCATGGGCTTGGCGTAGCCTCCTACCCCAGCGGCGGCGTCTCTTTCTTCATCGCTTGTGTAGGGTACTTCAATAAATTTGGCACCCAGAGACAATACTTGTTCTTTTACGCTAGGTCTTACATCGGAGGCTTCGACAACCGCACCCAAGCGTTTTGCAGTGGCAATGGCTTGTAATCCAGCCACTCCCACACCCAAGACGACTACCTTGGTGGCTTTTATCGTGCCAGCGGCTGTGGTCAACATAGGGAAAAATTTACCCAAAGCACGCGCGGCTAGAATAACGGCTAAATATCCAGACACCGTCGCTTGGGAAGATAAAACATCCATACTCTGTGCTCTGGTTGTCCTAGGAGCCAACTCTAGGGCAAAAGCGGTTGTTTGTGATTGTGCTAAGGACTCTAATCCAGCTTTGGTATGAGGTTCTAACATACCTATAAGAACACTCTTAGGTAACAATAATTTGATTTCGTTTTCTTGGGGTCTGCGTACTTTTAAAATGAGCTCATTTTGATAAACTGTAGCTTGGTTGACAATTTCAGCACCAGCTTTTTGATAATCTTCATCGCTAAAATGGGCAGACTCACCCGCGTGACTTTGTACTTGTATGCGATGTTGGGCTTTAATATAACTAGGTACTATATGAGGAGTTATAGCTACGCGTTTTTCACCTTGAAAAGTTTCTAGTGGAATTCCAATATTCATAACTTAAAAAAATAGGGTATGTTTGAAAAAGCGATTGGTTTATCAAGGCTGTTGCACCAGCCGATGGTGCAACAGCCTTCACCCGTTAATCCTATACTGTCACACCGGCCATTATGGGAGCTCAAGGAGCCACGGTCTTGCAGAGATAGTCAATTTATTCATAGGTAAAAGACCGTTGCACTCTATCAAAAATAGAGTTACAAAAAGTTACAAAAACATAGGTTATGGTCGGGGTGAGAGGATTCGAACCTCCGACCTCTGCGTCCCGAACGCAGCACTCTACCAGGCTAAGCTACACCCCGTTGTCGGCATTATATATGAAAGACTGCGGCGCCGACGGCTGATGCCGCTGACTGCACTTCCACAAGCTAGTCTCGTATAGACTCAATATGCGAGACCATAGAACGCCACCAGCTCATTTACTTCTTTGTAAATTCCGCTGGTTGCGTGCCCAAAGCCTGGTACTTTGGCAGTTCGTCTGGGCGGCGTAGCCGTAGGTGCAAAGGTCCTTTTATGATACAATGAACTTGTTTATTAACGACACCTCGTATGAAGACTTCAAGACGGTTGCTCCATCGGCTGGTGCCGCTCGGTGAGCTGTCATAATTACAAGGCTACAGCGGAAGCCCAATGGATAGCGCAACGAACTGAGGCACATACATAACGCAGTCATTTGACCACCTTGGCACCAGCCGATGGTGCAACCGTCTTTAGGATCTATGATCTCTTTAAAAAATGACACTTGAATTGCAAAAATTAGCTTGTTGGCGTTTCGACAGACCACTCACTCCAGCCGTTTCGCTCCAGGTGAAACGAGGGGAGTGGTGTCAATTTCATGGAGGTAATGGCGTAGGCAAGACCACGCTACTAAAAAAGATTGCCGGCTTAGGTTTTATCCCCGTTGAGGGGAACATCCTTTGGCAAGGGACACTCATTCAGAATATTGCAGATTATTCTCGCCATCTGGTGTATATCGGACACGAATTGGGTATTAAATCTATGTTGACACCGAGCGAAAATTTGTGGTTTTACCATAAAATGCGCGGTGAAAAAATCGATGCCCACGAAATTCAGGTACGGTTAGATACTTGGTGCTTAGGGAAAAAAAAGTTTCATCCAATAAGTCAGCTGTCGCAAGGTCAAAAGCGTTTATGTGCCCTATCTAGGTTGGTGCCGGGACTCGCTTTGATTTGGCTATTGGATGAACCATTTAATGGGTTAGATGGACAAGCATCTGAAATTTTAGTGCACAGTATGCAACAACATTTGGGAATGGGTGGCTTAATCGTGTTAACTAGTCATATACCTGTTCAGTGTCTTGGTATTGGAGTTAACTATCACCTTGAAAAGGTCCTTGCACCCTGAGTTGTCCTCATTAAAAGCCAAGATTACAGATTGGTCTTCTAGTGGGGTTTCATCTAGTGGGGTTTCATCATTGGATTCTTCGAACATCTGTTGAAAAACATTTAACCAATATTGGTTGCTTATCAAGATTGGGTAGGTGAACCAAAATCCATAAGCTATTGTTAAAAGTAATAAGATTTGGTAAAACCAGACCCAGCGTTGGCTTCTTTTATGCGACTCAGCATACTGAACGAATTGGCTGTGTATTTTTCTTTGAAATACCACAGTCTCTTGTTGTCCTTGTATCCAGATGCGCGGAATTTGGTGTAAGTGGTGTAGGTAAAATGGAAATTCTTGGCGAAAATGGTAGAGTAAGTGTTTTGGGCTGATTTGGGCACGCATCCAATTCTCTAAATAGGGTTTTGCCGTTGCCCACAAATCCAGTTCAGGGTCAATTTGTTTTCCCAAAGCCTCGACATTGAGGAGGGTTTTTTGCAATAAAACCAATTGAGGCTGAATTTCCACCTGAAACCTTCTAGAGGTTTGAAACAATTGAACTAAGACATGACCCAATGAAAAGTCCTTTAATGATTTTTGGAAGTAGGGCTCGCAGACGCAACGAATAGCGGATTCTAATTCGTTTAAGTCGGTATTTGCCGGAACCCATTGCGATTGAATATGTAGTTGTGCTACTTGCCGATAATCTCTTCTAAAAAATGCTAAAAAGTTATAAGCTAAATATTCTTTGTCAAAGTCGGTTAATGAGCCCACAATGCCAAAATCTAACAGAATAAATTTCCCAATATGTTCATTCTCAATACTTACGCGTAAATTTCCAGGGTGCATGTCGGCATGAAAAAACCCTTTACCAAGAACTTGTGAAAAAAGTAAGATGATGCCATTTTTCGCCAATTGTGGTAAAGAAATATGGGAGGCCAAGAGTGCCTCTCGGTCTTGAATAGGGATTCCGTGCATTTTTTGCATAACCAATACTTCTTCAGTAGAATAATCCCAATAAATGGTTGGTATCAATGCTAGATTCAAGGAAGCTATATTTCTTTCTAGTTGCGTGGCATTGGAGGCCTCCAATAAAAAATTCAGTTCATCGTGTAGATGTCTATCAAATTCGGCTACTACTTGCCGAAGTTTTAAGCGTTTTCCGTCTTGAGAAATTTTTTCGACTAAAGTTGCCAAAGCGTACATTAAAGACAAATCAAGGTCTATGGTTTTTTGAATGTCAGGTCGCCGTACTTTAATCGCCACCTCAATGATACGGCCGTCTGATAGTTGGATAGTACCTAGATGCACCTGAGCGATCGAAGCGCTGGCTAGACATTGCCGATCGAAGGTTATAAAAATATCATGGATGCTTCGTTTGAGTGATTTTTCAATGACGGCAATGACCAGATCAGCGGGTAAGGGCTGGACTTGTTCCTGTAGTAGGGTCAGTTCGTTGATGAACGGCGGAGGAAGTAGATCTTTGCGAGTAGACAGTAGTTGTCCCAATTTGACAAAAATAGGTCCCATGGTCTCGAGGGATATACGCCAACTATGCGCTAATTTTTCTGGTGTGGGTCGTGTTCTAAATCCTGAAAATAGGCCGATGAGTAATCTTAAGCCAAAGGGTAGCTGGTGACTGTATAACCCCATCAATAAGTTGTATTTCCAAACCCTATAAATAATTTGTACTACTCTGTATATTTTGCGAAAAAAGTTCATTTAAGTGGCATAAAAGCATTTATAAGAATGTCTATACCTATCAACGCATTATTTTGCGGATGCAATTTCCTAAGAAATCCAGAGCTTGCATAATTAAATAGGCATTCTTATCTCCTAGCCAATGGGCTAAATCAGCTTCTATATCCCAGCGTAGATGATTTTGTAGCCAAGCCAACTCCGCGGCTAATTGGACATCACCGTTAATTTTCCATGGTAAGGCTTGTTTTTTAGCCAATAATCGGCTAATTTCTAGGACATTGGTCTCTTCCAGACTGAGTGTTAAATCTGCAGAAACCTCCTCATGCTCAGTAAACAGTCCAATCGGTGAAATTTTAAGTTTCAATGCCCATGGATCCCATTTTAGGGTAACGGTTTTTCCAGTGTGTGCCACTAATCTTTGTCTGGCTAAGGGTTCTTGGTTTAAGAGGTGGTTACACATGAGAATAACACGGTTTTGTACTTCACTCTTGAGCCAAATAGGGCTTTGGTTGGATAAATGGGCCAAAAATTCCAAGATGGGGGGCGGGGGAGGTAGAGTCATTGGTTTTCTGGAAATAATCGTTGATAGAGGTTGAGTAGAGATTTATGGTCTCGCCGCAAATGTCTTTTTAATAAAGATAAGGCTTGTTCTTTTTGACCCATAGCATACAAAACCTCGGTTAAGTGTCCGATTATTTCCGGATCTGGTTTACTTTTTAGAGCCATTTCTAGGAGTTTTTTGGCTTTTAGTAGGTCTCCGCTACGAAATTCAACCCACGCCAAGCTATCCATGATATAAGGGTCATGTGGTTTAAATTTTAAGGCATCTTGAATTAAGATTCTAGCTTCTTCTAGGCGAGTATTGCGTTCTGCCAAAGAATAACCCAGCGCATTGTAGGCGTTTGCGAAGCTAGGGTAGTCCTTGATGATGGCTCTTAAAACTGCTTCCATCTCATTAAATTCTTGTAATTTTTCAAGATTTAAAGCCAATTCATAGCGTAAATCGACATGATCTGGAAAATTTTGCAAAGCACCTTTCAAAATGGCGTACGCATCTTGGAATTGATTGAGTTGATAGTATATTCCTGAGGTAAGTATGATTTTGCTGATATAAGTGCTCTGATCTATAATGGGGATCATTTCAATCATTTTGAGAGCTTGGCTCAGTTGACCATTGCGTGCTAGGATGT
>JASGCH010000097.1 GCA_030054245.1 Gammaproteobacteria bacterium
AGTCAAAGTGTTTTTCCTGAACCCAGCAACCTAAACACCCTTGCTTTATCGTTTTAGAATTTTTCCTATCCAATAGAACCTTATGAAAAACTCCCAAAAACTAAAAACTGTATTAACGGCCACTTTGATATCCGCTTTCCTAGCTTCTTGTGGAGGTGGGGATCAAAGAGCAGATCTCATAAGCAATCAACCGCTTTATGGTATAACTTTAGCGGATTATACAAATGGCCTCACCGCTGCGGCAACTGCTGGCGGAGCAAGTTCTGCCGCGGGGATCACTCGGTCTTTAGCCGGATCAGAGATAAAGTGCGGATTTAGTGGTAATAAAATAACCTACAAAACGGTCAACGCGAAGAACCAACTTGTCAATACAGAAGCAGTGGTATTGGTACCTCAAGGTAATGGTGCTGATTGTAGCGGTGATAGACCTGTCGTATTGCTTGCCCATGGCACCACCACCGATGTTGATTATGATATTTCTAGTCAGACAAATGGTGAAGGACAATTGGCTCAAGCGTTTTTTGCCAGCCGAGGCTTTGTCGTTGTCGCCCCTAATTATGTCGGGTATGGTATATCAAAATCACAGCCCCACCCCTACTTAGTGGAGCAACAACAATCCAAAGACATGATAGATGCCTATAAAGCCGCCAAAAAATCCAACTTATTCAAAGAAAAAGCCGGTAAATTATTTGTAACTGGCTATTCTCAAGGTGGCTTTGTCGCCATGGCCACGCATAAGGCTATGCAACAAGAAGGTATTACCGTTGCCGCTAGTGCCCCATTAAGTGGTCCTTATGCCATTCAAGCCATTTCCGATAAGTTTTTTGTGGACGGCGATGTCAATCTAGGTGCCACCACATTTTACCCTTTTATTATGCGTGCCTATCAAGAAGCTTATGGCAATGTTTATAAAAATCCTTCAGAAGTATATACCGCTGATTGGATAAGCAAAGGCATTGCAACCTTGTTGCCGGGAACAAACAGCACTATCACCTCATCAGGTTTAGACGCGGCTTCTGTGTTTAGCACGACCAGCTTCTCTGCGGGCGGATATGGTATAGGGAGCTCAAATTTTATCGTACCCGACAGTCTGGTAACCGCCTATAAGAACGATGTTACCACCAATCCCGACAGAGGGAATGCTGGTCCAGCGATAACCTCTAGCCACCCAGTGCGCAATGCTCTTAAAAACAACGATTTGCGCAATTGGAAACCAAATGCCAATACTCAAGTGCTTTTGTGCGCTGGTTCTGGTGATTCAGTGGTTTATATTGAAAATACCAATTTGATCTACGATTATTGGATAGCTGGTGGCGTACCTAGCAGTACTATTACCAAATTAGACCTCTCAGCCACTCCTTCTGGAGCTTTTGCTCCCATACAAACTGCGTTTCAGGGAACGGGTTTACCGGGCAATCGTGCACTCAATAAAACTGGTGCCGGTACGGCTTACCATAGTGCGGCCGCTCCCTTTTGTTACAAAGCCGCTTCGGACTTTTTTAATATTCTCAAGTAAATTTCACCCAAAATACTGGAGTACTCTTGGTGACTATCCCCATATGGGAACTCACCAAGAGTATGCCCATCATGAATGACTAGGCTGGGTTTGCTCTGGTAGAAAGTATGTGTCCGCTAGATTACCTTAGTGTGGTAATTGATATACCTTTGTCGCGTGAGTTGTCGCAATCACAAGTTTGCGTCCAACTGGTGGAATTTAAAGCGTTTTCTTCTGGTGACCACCGTACGCAGTCATTCGGCAAAGTAGGTACGCAACGGTCTTTTTAGTTACCAAACCATTATGCAGGATACTCCATATTATTGGCAATCGGCTAAAGACTTAGTACGCGCAATCCTGAATAAGGAGGTATCCAGCGAAGAGCTGGTTACTGGTTTTTTGTCAAGGATAGATAGTTTTGATAAAAAAATAAATGCTGTGGTGGTTAAAGATGGGGCTAGAGCTTTAGAATCCGCAAGACTCGCTGATAAGGCTTTACATTCAGGGACGGTATTGGGTCCCTTGCACGGACTCCCGATTACCGTCAAAGAGTCGTTTGATGTTCAAGGATTACCAACGACATGGGGATATGCTGAGTATCAAGCCAACATAGCTCGTAGCCATGCTTATGCGGTACAAAAACTCATTGATGCGGGAGCTATTGTTTTAGGAAAAACCAATGTTCCGACGGCTTTAGCTGATTGGCAAACTTTTAACCCTGTTTATGGAACCACCAACAACCCGTGGGACATCCAGCGAACCCCAGGAGGTTCTTCAGGAGGTTCAGCCGCGGCCTTGGCGTGTGGATTTAGTGCACTTGAGCTTGGTTCAGACATTGGCGCTTCTATTCGCAATCCGGCACATTATTGTGGTGTCTATGGACATAAACCCACTTGGGGCATTGTGTCTATGGCCGGACACGAAATACCAAGTTCCCCTTGCGTAAATGACCTCGACATGGCTGTAGCCGGTCCTATGGCCAGAAGTGCACATGACTTGGCTTTGGCTTTAGATGTTCTTACCACCCCCCTGCAAATGTATGGCTACCACGGTTGGTTACCCACTCGTTGGCAAACTTGTCGGCAACCTATTCGTGACTTGCGAATAGGTATAGTGTATGATTCACCGTATGCTGAGGTGGATAGTTCCGTACAAAATGCTTTAATCCACCTTAAACAATTTCTAACTGAAGAAAACATTTTGGTTCGCGATGATATCCTGCCTGTAGACTTTAAAATGGCTTATGAAACCTATATTTGGTTGCTAAGATCCGCCACTGGGGCTATGCAGAATCAAACACAATACCAGCACACCTTAGACCTCGCTCATGCACTGGAAGAACAAGACAGTTCCTACGCCGCTTGGATATGGCGTGCGAACACTTTGTCTCATTACCACTGGGTTAGATACCATCAAATCCGCAGAAATTTACAACAACAATGGGCAAAGTATTTTGAAAGTTTCGATTTGTTGATCTGCCCTGTGGCTACTTCAAGTGCTTTTGCTCAAAATCAACAGGGTATGCGCTGGGAAAGATTAATTCCTATCAATGGCAAACTTCAAGCCTCCACAAGTCAATTATTTTGGGCTGGATTGCCTGGTTTAGTTGGTCTCCCAGCCACGGCCATTCCTCTAGAAATAAGTCCACAAGGCTTGCCCATTGGTGCTCAAATCGTTGGTAATACCTTAGCCGACAAATTGTGCTTGCGTTTTGCTTGTTGGTTAGAGAAACATTATCATGCCTTTGTTCCACCTCCTAACTAAAGACCATGGCATCTCTATTTCACCTAAGACTATTGCACCATCGGCTGGTGCCGCTCGGTGCAACAGTCTTTATCATGAGATCTGTTTTAGATCGCCACCAGCAAACCCACAGAGGGTCAGGTGGTAGGTCTTGAATATGGGTAAAATTGAGTTTTGTAAATCACGCAAAACCACAGTCTTAGTAAGAGACCTTTGCACCGACGGCTACGCCGCTCGGACGAACTGCCAAAGTACAAGGCTTAGCGGCACGCAACCAGCGGAATTTACTCGAATGTAAATGAGCTGGTGAGTACCGCATAACGCAGTAATTTGGCAGTGCAGTCAGTTGTGTAAAGGTCTCTAAATGATGATGTTAATCTAGAGCTACCTCAATATGCCCCAACCCATTTTAGTCAGAAATCAAAAATATTTTGCACCTAATGTCATCTTACCTCCCAAAATAGACCTCCTTGAACATTACCCTAGCCCCGAAAATGTACATGACCCATTAAAACGCCCCATACGCGACTTGCGTATCAGCTTGATCGATCGTTGTAATTTTCGGTGTCGTTATTGTATGCCCAAAGAAGTATTTACACCAGCCTATAACTACTTAGCATCAGATAAAATTTTATCCTTCAATCAAATTATCCGACTGTGTAAAATTTTTATTGGTTTGGGTGTACAAAAAATTAGGCTAACTGGAGGAGAACCTTTATTAAGAAAAGGAATTGAAGAGCTTATCGACCAATTGGCAAAACTAAGCACTCAATCGGGGAAGGCACTCGACATTACCTTAACCACCAACGGTAGTCTATTAGCTAAAATGGCTAAAAGCTTAAAGAGTGCTGGATTAACCAGAGTAACCGTTAGTTTAGATGCCTTAGACAATACCAGTTTCCAATCTATCACCGATAGCCACTACCCTGTGGAGCGTATATTAGAGGGTATCCATCAAGCTCAGGCCGAAGGTTTGGGACCTATAAAAATTAATATGGTGGTTAAACGCGGGACGAATGAAGACCAAATTATACCGATGGCCAACTATTTCCGTCAACGGGGAATGATATTGAGGTTTATCGAGTTTATGGATGTAGGAAATAGCAATGGCTGGAATATCTCCCAAGTAGTCCCTAGTCGTGAGATTTTAGCAACACTACAAACCCATTGGGTACTCAAACCACTCGACGCACACTATGTCGGTGAAACCGCCAAAAGATGGGGTTATGTCAATGCAGAAGGGAACCTAGATCCCCTAGCTGGCGAAGTGGGGTTTATCAGTAGCATCACTGAAGCTTTTTGTGATGACTGTAATCGTATTCGATTATCACCTGACGGCGTTCTATACCTATGCCTATTTGCTTCGACTGGATACGATATTTCGGAATGGTTACAACCCAACCCTACGATAGGCGATGACTTAATAAGCAAGTATATAGCTCATATATGGCAACAACGCTTAGATCAATATTCAAAGACCCGTATCAACGCATTAAAACAGCACCCCATCGAATTTTTTCAAAAACCAAAAATTGAGATGAGTTCCATTGGTGGCTAAATTAAATTTTTTTGATAGCGTACAATAGTTGCACAACGCGGTAGTTCACAACGCAGCCTTAAACCATTTTTAAGACGGTTGCTCAACCTACTACACGATCAAATGACTGCGTTATGTAGGTGCCTCAGTTCATTGCGCTATCCATTGGGCTTCCGATCCCCAGTCCTTTTTGATAATCTCTTTTCGCTATCATTACAACCTTTTCAAGAAATGAAGTTTGATTTTAACTTCTTTCCATTCATCAGCTTGTGGAAGAGGTGGTTTACTTCTTGAGATCACCGGCCAACCCAATTCTACCAATTCAGCATTGATAGCTAGCATTTTTTCTTGACCTTCTGGTAAGTCGTCTTCGGCATATATGGCATTCACCGGACATTCTGGTATACACACCGCACAATCAATACATTCGTCAGGATTAATAACTAAAAAATTGGGACCTTCATGAAAACAGTCCACTGGACAAACATCCACACAGTCTGTGTATTTACACTGAATGCAAGACTCGCTTACAACATGAGTCATATAATTTTGTGCTTCAATATGAATTTTCGATAAATTTCTCGGAGAACGACCATTATTGCCCAAGAGAAAAATGGCTGGCTGATAAGGCGTCAATGGATCTTGGTGTGTTTTACAAGGCTATTGCACCATCGGCCAGGTCACGACCACACCTCCGAGAGCCTAGTCTTGCCTATACTCAATAGGCAAGACTGTTGCACCATCGGCTACGCCGCGGTTACACTGCCAAAATAGCTCGCGACTGCGTTATGATGGTGCACTCATCAGTAGCTGAACCTCTTCCAGAAACGAAGCTGGAGGTGCGCTCCAGCCTTGTAACGATGACAGCTCTGACAGGATGACAGCTATTCGAGGTTGTTCAAGGGGTATTTTTACTCAACCCATCGACTTAAAAATAAGTCAAGAGAAAACCCTTCAACTTGTGCCTAACTTCTTGAGGTACTAGAACTCTACGACACCTTAAGACTGTTGC
>JASGCH010000098.1 GCA_030054245.1 Gammaproteobacteria bacterium
TACCATTTTCCAACCAAGTAAATAGACCATCTATGGGAAGTTCTCCCAGTTGAGTTTGTTCTTGGATCATAGACTCCCATGAATGGTAAGGATAGAGTTGTCCATTTCTTTCTATAGCTACATAATTTTTACGCCAGATGATATTTAAAATTCTCATACCCAAAGCGGTTTCTATAGACAAAATGCCTTCTTCTCGGGTGCCTTGTAGTTGAAAAGGGGATTGAAAATAAAACCGAGGATCAGACTGAATATCGATGAATAGACGCCCTGAGTATTCAGGTACATCGCTTGGGTTTTTGACAGAAGTACAACTTAGTAGCTGGGAGATAAAAAGCAGTGTAAACCCAAGTTTTACCACCCATGTAATATTCAAGCGGGTTACAAAAAATGTCATGAGTTAGTCTGGATAGTTGGTGGACGGGTCGATATTTTTATGAAGATTCGTCCTTTAGATGAGTGTATCCAATAGCATAAGTAATACAAGCCAACACTAAAAAAACTGAAAATGCACCTTGATAAGCGGCTATGTTGCTCCAATCTTTGAGCCGAAATAAATCCACTAAGACGCCGAGTCCGGCCTGAACAAAAAAGGCTCCGGAGAAAATCGCCAGATTGTATCCAGATAAAACTCGTCCTCCCAAGTCGATAGGAAAACGCAAGGCTACAGTAGGTTGTGTCAAAGAGCAAAATGCCGAAAAAAACAAAAACAGCCCCCAAATCCACAAATTGCCGGCTTCACCTAAATAAATCAATAAAAACAAAGATAAAAGTGCGCAAGGGATGGTGATTTTGATGATTTTATTATTAGACCAACCTCGCGAGTTTAAGCGAGTACTGATTATACCAATCAGGGCATACACAGCCATGAGCAATAGATTCATGAAAAATAATCCATCGGTGGCTTCATCCGCGGGGAGGTGGTAAACTGTTTTTAACCAAGGAGCTAACCACAAAGTTTGGATGGCTACCAAGCCACCGTAATTGATTGCACCTATGCCTAACATAGCTCTAAAATAACGACTTTGAAAAATAGGACGGTAGGATTGCCAGATATTTTCTTGCTTATGGTTTGAATGAACTGGCGAAGGTTGCCACGATGGGACAAAAATATAAATTAAAATACAAATCAATACAATCCATAATACGATCAATAAAAATATTTGACGCCAGCTAAAATTCCACTCATTGAGCAGCCAATGCACGGGAACTGTGGAGGCAACGATACCAAAGGAACCTACCATAAGCATCCAAGAGTTTAGTCGCACCAAATATCTGGTATCCACCCATTTTCGATAACCAGCCAAGGGTGCCATTAAACAAGCAGACACTCCTAGACCCAAAACCAGACGAGCAAACCAAAGTAAAACAAAGTTTTGTGCAATACTAAATAAGATACATCCGAAAATAGCTATGGCTAAAAAGCTTAGTAAAATGCGCTTGGGTCCATATTTATCGAGCCACTTTCCAATATGTAGCTGGGGCAAAGAAAATCCCACAAAATAGGCTGAGGCTAATAACCCTAGGTGACGAGGCTCCAAATTCAAGTCTTCAATGAATATAGGTGATAAGCTGGCCATAATGGCTCTTAACACATTGGAGATAAAATAACTCGCCCCAAAAACCATAAATAATAGGAGTATTTGAGAAACAGAGGTGAATGGTGGCGGTTTAGTATCAGACATAAGTGCGTTGCAATAAAAAATGACCTGAAAAAGCTAGTGCTTATGGAAATCGAGCGTGTGCACCAGTCTTGCTTGAACAAAATTCCAATGAAATAGCTATCCATGAGAATAATTGCCAAGTGCAAGTTGGCAAGCCATTATTCATTATAATGGGGGCTAGAAATCCATGTTTTTATTTCCACATTTAAAAAAATGCCAGAAGCTTATATTTTAGATGCCATTCGAACTCCTCGAGGAAAGGGCAAGAAAGATGGGAGTTTACACGAGGTTAAACCAGTCGTATTGTTAGCTGGGTTATTACGATCTTTGCAGGTACGCAATCAGTTGGATACTAGTATGGTGGATGATGTGGTGATGGGTGTTGTAGCTCCTATAGGTGAACAGGGCTCTGTATTGCCAAAAATTTCTGCACTATTGGCCGGCTGGGATTGGCGTTGTTCTGGGTTACAAATCAATCGGTTTTGTGCCTCTGGTCTTGAGGCAGTTAATTTAGCTGCCCAAAAAGTGCGCTCCGGATGGGAGGATTTGGTGGTGGCCGGTGGCATAGAGTGTATGAGCAGAGTGTCTTTAGGTTCTGATGGAGGTGCTTGGGCGCAAGATCCACAAACTAATTTTGCTACCCGATTTGTGCCTCAAGGCATAGGTGCTGATCTCATTGCCACTCTGGAGAACATTTCAAGAAGGGAAGTCGACGAGTATGCTTACATTTCACAACAACGCGCACAGTTGGCTAAAAGTAGTGGTTTTTTTAGAGATTCTTTGATTCCGGTGAAAGATGAAGGTGATTTGCTGATACTTGAAGAAGATGAATATATTAAACCGCATACTACTTTAGATGGATTAACCAAACTGGCACCGGCTTTTGCCCAAATTGGGGCTTTAGGTTTTGACAAAGTAGCTATACAATCTTACCCCCATATTGAGAAAATTCATCATATACACCATGCTGGAAATTCCTCAGGTATTGTCGATGGAGCCGCCGCGGTGTTGATTGCTTCAGAAAAAGGTGCTCTGATGGTAGGGCGAACACCAAAAGCCCGCATCGTCGCTACGGCACTGAGTGGAGCAGACCCTACGAGTATGTTGCTGGGACCTATTCCAGCCACTAAAAAGGTTTTACATAAAGCACAAATGCACATCGAAGACATTGATTTATTTGAAGTCAATGAAGCCTTTGCTGTGGTGCCTTTAAAATTTATGCGTGAATTTAACCTATCTCATGACAAAGTGAATGTCAATGGAGGAGCTATTGCTTTAGGTCATCCACTAGGAGCGACAGGTGCTATGTTGCTTGGTACTTTAGTGGATGAACTCATTCGTAGGAATTTAAGGTATGGGTTAATCACTTTGTGTGTGGGTGCTGGTATGGGGATTGCCAGTATTATTGAAATCATCTAAAAGACTGTTGCACCATTGGTTTTAACGCGGTGGTAACGGTTTTTAGGAGGGATCTCGTCCCATTTTCATCCTTTGATGAATCGAAACCCAATTCGACCAAAAGGCTGGTCACAGTTTGCATTCAATATACATTATGGACACCATAAAATATGAAATTCAAGATAGTATAGCTATAGTTACATTTGATACACCGGATTCTCCGGTGAATGTTATGTCCTTGCAATGGCAAGAAGATATGACGGTTTTATCAGTTAAGTTGTGCGATGACAAACAAAAACTGCATGGAGTGATATTGCGCTCTGCCAAATCTAGTTTTTTTGCCGGTGCTGATTTGAAAAATACTTTGAAAATCCAGCCCGGAGACTATGCACAAGCATTCAAAAGCGTTGAGCAAGTGAAAAAGAATTTTAGAACGATTGAAACTTTGGGGATTCCTGTGGTCGCGTGTTTAAATGGGAGTGCTTTAGGCGGAGGTTGGGAATTGGCTTTGGCGGCTCATGCACGAGTGGCCCTCAACAGAAAAAACAGTGAATTTGGCTTGCCGGAACTTACTTTAGGATTGATTCCTGGTGCCAGTGGTATAACTAAAATGGTCCGCCTCTTGGGATTACAAAAAGCACAAGAATACCTTTTAGAATCGAAATTATTTGGTGTGGATGAGGCAGTGCAATTAAAGTTGGTGGACTGCGTGGTCGAAACGGAAGATGACCTAGTGCACTACGCTTTGACTTGGATCAAAGATCATCCGAATGCACAACAACCTTGGGATCAAAAGAACTATAAGATGCCAGGTCCTAGTGTTAAAGATATGAATTTTCTCAATCAACTGACACTGGCTCCAGCCATTATTCGTAAAAAATCTCAAGGCTTGTACCCTGCTATTGAAATGGCCTTGTGTGCCATGATGGAAGGTGCCCAAGTGGATTTTGATACAGCTCTGCGGATTGAGAGTCGTTATTTGGCAAAATTGCTCACCTTGCAAGTGACCAAAAACATGATACAGGCTTTTTTCTTTGATTTAGGGGCTATTCGTGCGAAAAAATCTAGACCTAAAGAGTCCACGGTATTTGTGCCTACCAAAGTGGGTGTGATTGGTGCAGGCATGATGGGTTCTGGTATTGCCTACGCTCAGATCATCAGTCGAATACCTACCATTCTTATCGATCAGACGCAGGAATTGGCACAGAAAGGGCGGGCCCATGCAGAAAAATTATTAGAAGACCAAGTGATTCGCCATAAATTGACGAGTTATCAGAAGGATGAAATTTTGCAAAGAATTGAGGTGAGCCATGATTTGCAAGCACTTTCGGGTTGTGATTTGATCATTGAAGCGGTTTTTGAAAACAGTGAATTAAAGGCACAAATAACTAAAGATGCCGAATGCTTGCTTAACCCAAATGGTTTTTTTGCCAGTAATACTTCTACTATTCCTATTACCAAATTGGCACAAGCTAGTCAGAATCCCACTCAATTTATTGGTATCCACTTCTTTAGCCCAGTGCATAAAATGCGCTTAGTAGAAATTATTAAGGGTAAATTGACAGATGCACAAACTGTAGCCCAAGCCTATGATTATGTTTTAGCGTTGGGGAAAATTCCTATAGTGGTCAATGACTCCAGAGGATTTTTTACCAGTCGAACCTTTGGTACTTTTGTGGCAGAAGGTGTGGCAATGTTAGAGGAAGGGATTCCTGCATCGGTTATCGAGAATAGTGCTATACAGGCTGGTATGCCTGTCGGACCTTTAGCTGTTTTGGATGAAACCTCATTAGCTTTATCAGTACAAGTATTGGAACAAAATAGAAGAGATGAAAAAGAACTAGGCTTGGTTTATCAAGCCAGTAAAAGCGACTTATTGATCGAACGCATGGTCAAGGAGTTTAATCGGCCGGGTCGAGCGGGTGGAGGAGGTTTTTATGAATATTTTCCAGATGGAAGCAAGCAATTGTGGCCTAAACTGTCTGAATTATTTTTGAATAAATCTAATTCTTACAATATATCTGAGTTAAAAGATCGGTTTTTGGTGAGACAGAGTATTGAGGTTGCCAGATGCTTAGCCGAGGGGGTTTTGACTACGGTGTATGAAGCTAATATAGGTTCTATTATGGGGATAGGGTTTCCTGCTTGGACTGGGGGGGCGATGCAGTATATTTACGCTAGGGGAGTGGAGAATTTTATGAAACAAGCAGAGGATTTTGCTAATGTGTACGGCAGCCGATTTAACTTGACAGGAGAGGTCAAGGAATGTATCAGACGACATCATCGTTAAATCATGATAAATATTGGGTGCTTGTTTCACAGGGGTCTTAAATTTGGGGTAACAACCATATACGCCGTATATGGTTTATGTAGAGCTTGAAACTAGTCGATTATTTTGTTAAAATGTGATCGTGGTTTCCATTTTGGTTTCCATTTTGACGGGTTCTTATAAAGACAAGGCTGTTGCGTAGGCTCGGCGAGCTTGTCATCAAATGACCAGATACAAGAGTGCAATAGTCTGATGAGGTACTTATTCTGGAGGTGGATGAGCTTAGTTATTTGACAGCGTGGTCCGAAGTGAAACTGGGTGCCATGGTTTTTGGCAGATAGTCATTGGAAATGACTTTGGAATGCAGGGGCTTTTCTAGTTTCAAATGTAG
>JASGCH010000099.1 GCA_030054245.1 Gammaproteobacteria bacterium
GTCAGGTCCTTGAGAATAGCCATATCATAAATGGCAGGAAAGATATGGTATAAAGCTAAAGCTCTCAGCATTAAATTGTCAAAGTTTACCGTAAGTACATAATCTACATAACCTTCACTCATGAATTGTGCCAAGTAGATATGTGTAACATTGATTTTTGCTTGATCAATCCAGTTTTTCAAAAATCCATCTCTCTCATTTGGCGATAAGGACTCCATTAATTTTGCATAGGTTCTTTGGTCATTAGCCAATTTCTGCACCCTAGGATTGGTCGATTTTTGAAGAATTTGGCTAACTATTTCATGGGCTAAGGGTATATTTCCAGAGCGAGAAGCTCCTGCTCCTAAAAAGAATATAGGTTGTGGATGACCATCACTCTTAGCCACCCTCATTACATACCCTAAATCTTCAATGGTTCGCTCAATCATTGGTTAATAGCTTATGTTTAACTCTAGGGTATTCCTAGATCTAGTGCATCTTGTTCGATGCGGTTGCTATGAAGTGCAGAGTTTTCGTCACTCCGGCATCCTCAAACCTGAGCACCCGAATTGGGATCATCCGATGCGTGGCTTGCCCGCGTATTTTTTATTAAATCTTCACGCTTGATGCGTAACCACATGGCTATGGATGCGGCGACGAAAACTGAAGAGTAAATACCACACACTATACCTATCGTAAGAGCCAAGGCAAAATAATGTAGTGTTGGTCCGCCAAAAAAATACATAGACAATACCACCAATTGCGTACTTCCATGCGTAATAATGGTGCGACTAATCGTTGCCGTGATGGCGTTATTGATAATTTCTACGGTATCCATTTTCCTAAATTTACGGAAATTTTCACGAATTCTATCAAATATGATCACGGATTCATTGACTGAATAACCTAGAACCGCCAGAGTGGCGGCTAAGACCGATAAGGAAAATTCCCATTGGAAAAAAGCAAAAAAACCTAAAATGATGACCACATCATGTAAATTGGCGATGATCCCAGCCAAAGCAAATTTCCATTCAAACCGAAATGATAAATAAATAATAACAAATATCACCACAAATACCAAAGCTAATATCCCATCATTGGCTAATTCCGAACCAATTTGTGGTCCAATGTATTCCGTCCGCACTAAGCTCGTACTATCGTCCAACTTTGAAAGAACCTGCACCACTTCAGCGGTTTGTTGGCCAACCGGTTTATTGGCATTCAACGGTAGCTGAATGAGTATTTCATGAGCACTACCAAAAGCTTGGGCTTGGGCATTTTCATAACCCACCAAGTCTAACTGCTTTCTCACTGCATTCAAGTCGATCACTTTTGTGGACCTAAATTCCATGAGAGTGCCACCGGTAAACTCTACAGACAAATGTAGTCCCTTATAAAAAAGGAAAAACACCGCCACCACAAACATACCCAAAGACGCCAGATTAAGCATCTTGGCATGGCGCATGAACGGTATGTCTTGTTTGATACGAAAAAATTCCATACTGATTATTTAACTCATTTTATAGGTCTTGTTGCTTCGTAGTTGTATTGGGTTTCCAGATGGTGCCTATGGATATCGTTGATAATTTCTTCTGCCTACCATACCAAAAATTGACCACTCCGCGGGCGAAAAAAACCGCAGAAAACATACTCGTTAAAATGCCCAAACAATGCACTACGGCAAATCCCTTAATGGGACCCGAACCAAAAGCATACAATGCGACACCGGCAATCAAGGTAGTGATATTGGAATCTAATATAGTTCCCCAAGCCCTATCAAAGCCGTTGTAAATAGCCATCTGGGGGCTTTGCCCCAAACGCAATTCCTCGCGTATTCTTTCGTTGATCAATACATTTGAGTCGATAGCCATTCCTATGACTAAAGCAATGGCCGCCATACCAGGTAAAGTGAGTGTCGCTTGTAACCCAGATAAAACTGAAACCAACAACAATAAGTTAAAAGCCAAGGCAAGGCTAGAAAATAAGCCAAACAAAAGATAATAAAGCATCATAAATCCGGCGACTGCGACAAATCCCCACAATACACTTTGAAACCCCTTTTTAATATTTTCAGCGCCCAAACTTGGACCTATGGTGCGTTCCTCAATGATTTCCATAGGCGCGGCTAGGGATCCAGCGCGCAACAACAAAGCCACTAAATTGGCTTCTTCGGTGGACATATTGCCAGTGATTTGCACCTTACCCCCGTTTATTTCACTGCGAATGACTGGAGCGGTAACCACTTCTCCTTGCCCTTTTTCAAACAACAAAATGGCAATGCGTTTATTGATATTGTCTCTAGTAACCTGTGCAAAAATTCTGGAACCTTTGGCATCCAAGGTGAGATGAACCGCGACTTCATTGGTAACACCGTCAAAACCGGGTTGAGCGTCGGTTAAGTTGCCACCGCTCAGGATAGGGTCCTTTTTAACAATATAGGCTTGACCATTCCGGTCTAAATAGCGTTCACTGCCAAACGGCACCTCTTGTTGACCTCTTTCAGCGGCCAATCCAGCCACCGATTCATCGACCATCCGTAACTCAAGCGTCGCTGTTCTACCAATGATATCCTTGGCTTTCGCTGAATCCTGTACACCGGGCAACTGAATAACGATTCTCTCTAGTCCTTGTTGTTGTATCACCGGTTCAGTTACGCCAAGTTCGTTGATACGATTATGCAAAGTGGTTATATTTTGTTGTAAGGCTAGTTTTTTTAAAGAAACGATGGATTCGGGCTTAAGCGTTACATGGATCGCTTGGTCTAGGGTGTATTGCAAGTCTGGGTATTGAGATTGCAAGGCAGTACTTATATCGTTGATAGATTGAGTAGCATAGGGGCGAACTTGTACGCTCATACCCATTCTTGAAACCCCACCATGCCGAATATTCTTCTCTCTTAAATGAGTTTTGAAGTCACTTACTATAGAATCCAATTTTTGAGTCACCGAAGCGTTGACATCTACCTGCAAGACAAAATGCATCCCACCGCGTAAATCCAAGCCTAAATACATAGGATTGGCACGAATAGCACGCAGTATCTGAGGTGATCGAGGAATGAGATTTAAGGCAACCACATAGTTTTGCTGTAGCTTTTGCTCAGTCAAATATTTTTCTGCTAAAAACTTAGCTTTTAGCTGGTCGTCACTATTTTGGAATAGAAACACCAAGGAATTGTTCTCTTGTATGATATTCTGAACAATCAGTTGGGAATTTGTGAAGGCCTTTTCAAGTTGGACTTGAATATCCTGATTTAATTTAGCCGCTGGTTTGGTACTGGATATTTGGATAGCGGGAGCCTCGCCATAAAAATTGGGTAAGGCATAAACTATCCCCAAAATTAAGGCAGACAAAATGACTAGGTACTTCCAAAGAGCATATCTGTTCATATAAACCTACATTAACAACCATAATTGACCAGTACTCCTGAAGCGAACTAGGAGCCTCTAACCCGAACACCCCCCCAAACTATGCTTGTCATCAAAAGTTAACGGTTCCCTTAGGTAAAACATGTACCACTGAACTGCGTTGGACTTGAATCATCAGCCCTTTGGCAATTTCCAGCTGAATGACATCCCCTTCAATTTTTTGTATCACGCCCAACATACCTCCCGAAGTAACCACTTCGGTATGAGTGGTTAAAGAATCCAACATCATTTTCATTTCTTTCTGCTTTTTCATTTGGGGTCTTATCATAACAAAATAAAGAACCACAAAAATTAAAATAAGCGGGGCAAAAGAAGCCAGAGAAAAAGCCGTTTGATTAGCACTCTGGTCTTGGGCAAAAGCATTATTTATAAACATACATTACTTCTAATTAATACAACATACTCGTTGTAAGGGTGAATTTCTAGGAATTATACCACAACAACGACCTTACCCCTTCCCTTAATGAACCAACTTGAAACAACCGCGGAAAATAGCGATTACGGTATGACAGCTCACCGAGCGGTACCAGCCGATGGAGCGACAGTCTTGGTCAATGCACCTCATTTATAGCGTCCTCCTCTGGTCTTGCCACGATATTTTTCACATTCGGGCTTTGTAAGTTTTTAATAACTTTTTGGAGATGTTCGAGGTTATAGACGCCAATCATCAATTTGACTTGAATAAACTTTTCCTTAGAACTTTGAAATACCAATTCATCCCTAGAGGCCGTGTAAACTTCGGATTCACAATGATTAACTTGGTTGGTAAAAAAAGACAATACCCCTGGTGCCTCTTTGACCTCTAAAACCAATGGAATTTTAAATTCTTGCACAAAGTCATCATCCCAGAGAGAGCTGATATATTGCTCAGGATGCTTTTTTTGTGCATTTTGTATGATTTTGCATTGATAATTGTGTATGAACAACCCTTGTCCGCGGATAAACTGGCACACCACTCTATCCCCCAATATCGGATAACAACATTTGGCCGGTTGAAGTGTGTGAAAATTTTCATTGGTGATCATAAAACTCTCTGTTGCCATATTATGCTCCCAAGTTGCCCTAGCTTTATGCATTAACCAAGTATCTGGAGCTACTCCTAATCGGCTAAGAATGGTGACTATATGCTTAGCATAATGCAGAGAGCTTTCATGACCTAACCCAATACCCAATAAAATATCTGGCATGGATTTTCTATGGCTCATCTGCAGTAGCTCTTGCCAAAGCGGTAAATTGGCATCATAAAAATCAGGTAGGTCTCTGATACCTTCTGCTCGCAATGCTTGAGACAATAAAATAACCCCTAAATTACGCGCTTCCTTTTGATTTAAGCTATTGATATAAGATTTTATATTTTGTCTTGCTCGCGTAGTTGCGACAATCTTCAACCATGAAGACTGTGGACAAGCCAATGGATCGGTTTCAATTTCGACCACATCGCCGTTGTTCAGCTTAGCATTGAGCAACACCGGTTCGTTATTAATTTTAGCCGCGGCGACATGAGAACCCATATCTCTATGAATCGCGTAAGCAAAATCTATGGGTGTTGAACCAAAAGGTAACTCCACAATCTTACCTCGTGGCGTAAATACATAGACTGTGTCTGCGGCGTCATCGATGTCCAAATCTGCTTTGGTTGCCAACCAAAATTCACCACTATCTTGGGTTACTTCTTGAATCTCCATAAGAGACCGAATCGGCTTAAAGGTCGCCATGTTCGGTCCTGGATTTTGATTTTTATAGATCCAATGAGCGGCGGCACCCGATTCAGCCACTAAATGCATATCTTCCGTTCTAATTTGTATTTCTATACGAAATCCAGAAGAAACAACCACTGTAGTATGTAGGGACTGATAGCCATTAGGCTTAGGATTGGCCGTGTAATCTTTAAATAACCCGGGCAACGGCTTATAAATTCTATGTAACAATCCTAAAGTAGTATAACAATCAATATGGCTTTTTACTAAAATACGCATGCCATAAACATCATTGATTTGGGCAAAGGTGAGATTCCGACCAACCATCTTAGAATAAATCGAATAGATTGATTTTTCACGGCCAAAAGTTTTCACTTCTAGTCCCTCAGCAGAACAAGCATTTTGTACTTGCATTTCAATGGTATGAATAAGCCCAGCATAGCGTTGACGAATATTATTTACGGCTTTTGTTAAAACTTGAAAGCGCCATGGAAATAGGGCTTTCCAAGCCAAGTTTTGTAATTCTCGATAAGCCATATTTAGCCCTAATCTATAAGCTAAGGGGGCATAAATATCTAAGGTTTCAACACATATATT
>JASGCH010000100.1 GCA_030054245.1 Gammaproteobacteria bacterium
AATGACTTCTGGTGCCACCATGCTGGCTGTGGCCTCTTGTATTAGGAAAATAGAGGTTAAATCTTTGGTTGTTTTGAGTTTTGCTAGAACACCATTTTAATCCGAAGAAAGACCGTTGCTGACAGTTTCACCACCTCGGCGAGCTGTCATAGCGCTCGTTGGTTTCGCATAAAGTCTATCAATTGCCAAGAGCACTTTGGTAGTTAGATTCTATAGCTTGGCATCTCCGAAAAACTGCCTCTGGGGTAAGTTCGTAAAAAATAGGAGAAGCATTAGGAATATTAAGCTCTATAATGGCTTCTTCCGATAATTGATCTAGGTGCTTCATTAGACCCCGAATTGAATTGCCGTGAGCGACAATTAAAATATTTTTACCCGCCTTAAGCTGAGGTAATATAGAATCTTCCCAGAGTGGCATCACCCGGTTGATGGTGTATTTTAACGACTCCGATTTAGGGATTTCGGGGTCCTTCAACTCGACATAGCGTCGATCTTGTCTCAGTAGGCGCCAGTCTTCCGTATTTAATTCGGGAGGGGATACATCGTAACTTCTGCGCCATAAAAGTACTTGATGGTCGCCATATTGACGAGCAACTTCGGCTTTGTTAAGCCCCTGAAGAGCTCCATAATGTCTTTCGTTTAATCTCCATGAGTGTATAACGGGAACCCATACGCACCCCATTTGTTCCAAGCATTGCCATAAAGTAATAACTGCTCTTTGCAGAACACTGGTGTAAACTAAGTCGAAATGCCAACCGGTTGTCGCGAGAAAAATCCCTACATTTTTTGCTTGTTTGATACCTGTAGGGGTTAAGGGTACATCTACCCAGCCCGTAAACCGATTTTCTAAATTCCAAGTAGACTCTCCGTGTCTAATCAATACCAAATAAGCCATGAATAGTTCTTAAAGTTAAAGGGGTTTGGGCATCAATCTATGAGGCCACGGCACGCGGTTCACTTCCAAGACTGTTGCACCATCGGCTGGTGCCGCGGTTGTCAAATGACTGCGTTATGCGGTACTCACCATGATCACCTTCGGAAATGAAGCTGGGGGCGACTGCTCCAGCCTTGTCATTATGACAACTCACCAAGCGGCACCAGCCGTCGGTGCAACAGTCTTCTCTTGGTAACGAGGGTCGTGGACGGCATAACATGCTTGGACATCTGGTTTTATCGCAACCCAGCAATATAGTCGGCAACAGCATCAATTTCTTTATCTTTGAGTTTATCTGCTACTTGGCGCATGATCAAGTTATCATTTCTGGTGCCCTTACGAAATGACTCTAACTGTTTCTTGATGTACTCCGCGTGTTGCCCCGCTAAGCGAGGAAACTCGGGAGGAATACCGGCACCACTGGGTCCATGGCAACTCGCGCAAGCGGGTATTTGTCTGTCTACCAGACCTGCTCGGAAAAGGCTTTCTCCAAAACCCACTAAAGACTTATCTTTAGCAAACCCGGGCTTCATTTTTTTTTCTGAAAGCCAACTAGCTATATTTTGCATATCCTCTAAACTGAGGTTCATTGCAAAGGGTTGCATAATGGAACTGGTGCGTTCACCCTTTTTAAATTTTTCGAGTTGTTCGACTAGGTACTTGGCACTTTGACCTGCTAATTTGGGTTGTGCTGGAATGGTAGAATTGCCATCTGTACCATGACAACTTGCACAGTTTTCAGTAAAAAGTGCTTGGCCTTTAGCCTTGTCAGGAGGATTTGCCCAGACCCCTGAAATTCCAATGCTTATTAACCATAAAATGAAGACAAGTTGTTGCATAACGCTGAAAAAGTGACCTTAAAAATACTCCCAATTATAGCAAATCTTTGGAATAGTATGCCCATTACAAATTTCTAAGACAAGACTGTGGTACCATCAGCTGGTACACCGCTCGGTGCAACGGTTTCGATAACGGTTTTAAGAGGGTGATGGAGTGAATGCATAGCACTGGTACGGACCCATGGTTTTAGAATTCAATACCTCTACACAACCATGGGCGGCGGTTACCATCGCAATGTCCAAGCGCGTGGCTAGGAGAATTTACCAGTCGATTATTCAGAGTTGATCCGCTTAACCCAGTACTGTTAGGGTGCAGTCAGTGGTGAAACTGAGGTATAACGGACTTAAGTCTATTGGGTGAATACCATGGATCAGGCATATAATTGGGTCATACTCAAAATTGAGGTAAAATTTATCGTAGAAATTACTACTTAATTTGAAATATGCCTTTAGTATCCTTACGCCAGTTATTAGACCATGCCGCTGAACATGAATACGGGTTGCCTGCCTTTAATATCAATAATTTGGAGCAAATTCAGGCCGTGGTTAGTGCGGCTAAAGAATTAGATTCACCCGTTATTATGCAGGCCAGTGCCGGCGCTAGAAAGTATGCTGGAGAGAATTATATCAAATGTTTGATACAAGCCGCGCTCCAAGATTGCCCTCGACTACCCATCGTATTTCACTTGGATCATGGTCAAAGTCCGCAGTTGTGTGCTAGTGCTATCGATTTAGGAGTTAGTTCGGTTATGATGGATGGGAGTTTGATGGCGGACGGTAAAACAGTAGCTTCTTACGCCTATAATGTGGATATTACGCGTCAAGTCGTTGAATTTTGCCATGTAAAGGGAGTTTCGGTGGAAGGCGAATTGGGCTGTCTAGGTTCATTGGAAACTTTGCGCGGTGATAAAGAAGATGGGCATGGCGCGGAGGGATATCTAACCCAAGATCAATTATTGACCGATCCGGAACAGGCGGTTGATTTTGTTAACCAGACCCAAGTAGATGCCTTGGCTATTGCCATAGGAACTAGCCATGGTGCGTATAAGTTTTCTAAGCCACCAACAGACAAGGTCTTGGCTATTGATAGAGTGAAAGAAATCCATGAAAAGTTACCCAATACCCATTTGGTTATGCATGGGGCTTCTAGTGTATCACCGGAGCTTTTATCGATTATTTGTCAGTATGGTGGAAAAATGCCATTGACTTATGGAGTGCCTATTCAGGAAGTGCAAGTGGCTATTAGACATGGGGTACGAAAAATTAATATTGACACCGACATTCGATTAGCGATGACCGGTGCCGTACGGAAATTCTTATTTGAAAATCCAGAAAAATTTGATCCTAGGGAATGGATTAAGCCCGCTCGTCAGGCCGCTATTGAAGTTTGTAAACATAAATTTATCGCTTTTGGTTCTGCCGGCTGGGCGGGTAAAATAGACGCCAAACCATTGCTTGAAATGGCTAGGTTGTATAACTAAGACAAGACTATTCACGACTTAAGACTGTTGCACCGACGGCTGGTGCCGCTCGGTGAGCTGTCAAAGTACAAGGCTGGAGCCGTCGCCCCCAGCTTCATTTCCGAAGATGGTCATGCTGAGTACCGCATAACGCAGTCATTTGATCGCTCATCACCTGCGCATAAAGGTCAAGCAAATCCCTTGAATCCCCCTGTCACCCAGTCATTTTAGCATGATTCCCGAGACAGCCATCTTTGAGATATATTTTAGGCTAAAGGTCAAATTGGCATGAATAACAAAAATACACAAGGAAATGATCTGCGTCAAGAGTTGAATTTGTTACCTAAATTATTGCAATATGAGTTGCCTAAACATTTAATTGCTCAATATCCAACGGTTACAAGAAGTTCCTCTAGGCTGTTAGATAGTTATTCATCGGACTCCCCTTCATCCAAATGGGTTGCTGATTTACCAAACATATTAAAACCCCATGATTTGGTAATTTTTAACAATACCAAGGTCATAAAAGCTCGACTCAAAGCGACAAAGTCAACCGGTGGGCGGGTCGAAATTTTGGTTGAACGCATGGTCTCCGACGAATCTTCACCTGAGAAAAGGGTGCTTGCACAGATGAGCAATAGTAAGAATGTACGAAAAGGAGATTTTTTATCAGTAGGTGCTGGTGAGTTTATAAAAGTTATTGAACGACCCCTTATGCCAACTGAGAGGTTTTTTTTGCTAGAATTTCAGAAAAACGCTTTAGATTTACTAGAGCAATACGGAGAATTACCGCTACCCAACTATATAGGCAGAAAACCGATAGAGCAAGACCTCAGTCGTTACCAGACCATTTTTGCCAAAATCCACGGTGCCGTAGCGGCCCCCACAGCCTCCCTACATTTTGACGAGGCGTTGATCGCTTCCTTGCGTAAATACCAAATTCAGACTGCAGAGATCACTTTGCATATAGGTGCGGGTACATTTGTTCCTATAAAAGGAGCTTATTCCAATCATACTATGCACAAAGAAAATTATATGATCCCCTCATCGACTATAGAGCTCATACATGAATGTAGGCAGAAGGGTGGAAAAGTGGTTGCTGTGGGCACTACGGTTGTTAGGGCACTCGAGTCTTGGGCAATCCATCGTTGTACACAGGGTGATACCGATTTGTACATAACACCTGGGTTCGAATTTAAAATGGTGGACGGGTTATTCACCAATTTTCATTTACCCAACAGTACTTTGTTGCTTCTTGTGGCGGCGTTTAGTGGGGTATCGAATACGCTAAGAAATTATACTTACGCAATGATGGAAAACTTTCGATTTTATTCTTATGGGGATGCCATGTTGGTGGGGCGTTTCTAACTGGCCAGCTTAAGGACTTTATTAAAAAGGGACATTTTCACCCTCGGTTTCAACGCAGAGAAACGGTTACCTACTTCTTGTCTTTGGTTTCAATGTATAGCTATAACTATTTAAAAAATCACTGCAGAAAGATTTTTTTTAAAAATATCGTTCTTATGTGCTCTATCGGGGTTTATGATAATGAAAAGCAAACTCGACAAAGAGTATTGGTGGATCTGGATGTATTTGTGCCCCTTGAGTTTTCCAGTGCTAAAAATGATTCGATCACAGATACCATGAATTATGAATATTTTTATGAATCCCTGCTACTTATCAGTGCGGATGGGCACATTCATTTGCAAGAAACTTTAAGTGACAAAATAGCTGACAAAATAATGCATTGTGGAAAAATTTTGGCTTTGAAGGTGAGCATCTGCAAAGCCGATATATACGCAAATTGTCAGGGCGTAGGTGTGGAGACTTGGTACTTTAAGCCTACTCAAAAAACCCAAACCATAGCTTCTCCCCCGGTTTCTGATTAGTCTTTGGTGATGTAAGACGGTTGCTCCATCGGCTGGTGCCGCGGCTACACTGCCAAATTACTGCGTTATGTAGGTGCTTAAGTTCGTTGCGCTATCCACTGCGCTTCCGTTCGCTGGTTGCGCGCAACTCAAGTCCTGTAATTATGACAGCTCGCCGAGCGGCACCAGCCGTCGGTGCAATAGTCTTGAGGTGTCTAACCTAGAGTTAGTACGGATGGGGTGGCGAGTTATTCGCGATTAGACAAAATTTTGTCAATTAATCCGTATGTTAAGGCTTCTTTGGCGGTTAAGAAATAGTCTCTCTCAGTGTCTTGGGCAATTTTTTCGTAGGGCTGTCCTGTATTTTCAGACAACAAACGATTCAGTTGTTCTTTAGTCTTTAAGATTTCTCGTGCATGTATTTCAATCTCGGTAGCTTGCCCCTGCATTCCTCCAAGCGGTTGGTGGATCATTACTTTTGAGTTGGGCAAGCAATGTCTTTTTCCCTTTTCTCCTGAAGATAATAAAAATGCCCCCATGCTTGCGGCCAAACCAATGCATAAGGTGGCAACATTA